>NZ_BAAAXG010000004.1 GCF_039535475.1 Streptomyces showdoensis
GCGGCCGTCGTCAGGATCGCGCACCTTGTCGAGGAGACCGACGGCGGGTCAGCCGGCTGGACGACCTCGGCGATGGTGGAGCGGTCCAGGCCCACCCGTTCGCCCACGGTGCGCTGGTCCAGGCCCGCTCGGCCAGCAGGGCGTTGAGGACGCCGGAACTGGGGGAGTGATCCTCCTCCGAGACCATGGTCGTCACAGCAGTGATGCGCGCTGCTGGAGTCGCCGGGCGAGATGCCGGGGTGCGTGGTCATGTCCACCGCGGCCATGGTGCGCCTCCTGTGCCGTTTTCGTCGTCGGGTGCACGGAACGATACCCCGCGCTGCCGTGCTCCGGCGTTCGGACCCGTTGACGAAGGGTGTTCGGGTGCCAGCATGGCCCGGTCGGGGCAGTTAGTCAGTGCACTGACTAAATTCTGCGACGGTCGACGACATCGACCGCCCGATCTTCCGTATTGCTTCCGCTCGGATCGAAACGAAGGGCCTCCCCATGGACAAGGTGGTCGCCACCGCCGCCGAAGCGGTGGCCGACGTCCCCGACGGGGCGTCGCTCGCCGTGGCGGCTTCGGCCTCAGTGGCGTACCGAACGTCCCTCATCCAGGCGCTGCACGAACGCGGCGTCAGCGGCCTGGGCGTCGTCTCCAACAACTGCGGGGCCATGGACTCCGGCCTCGCCGTCCTGCTCGTCGCGGGCCGCATCGCCCGCGTCACCGGCTCGTACATCGGCGCCAACAAGGAGTTCGCCCGCCAGTACCTCGGCGGCGAACTGGAGGTCGAGCTGATCCCGCAGGGCACCCTCGCCGAACGCCTCCGGGCCGGCGGCTGCGGCATCCCCGCCTTCTACACCCCCGCTGGCGTCGGCACCCAGGTCGCCGACGGCGGACTGCCCTGGCGCTACGACGGCGAGGGCGGGGTCGCGCTCGCCTCCCCGGCGAAGGAGGTGCGGGAGTTCGACGGCGTCCCGCACGTCCTGGAGCGCGCCATCCGCACCGACTTCGCACTCGTCCGCGCCGCCAAGGGCGACCGGCACGGCAACCTCGTCTTCCACGCCTCCGCCCGCAACTTCAACCCGCTCGCCGCGATGGCCGGCCGGATCACGGTCGCCGAGGTCGAGGAACTGGTCGAACCCGGCGCCATCGACCCCGACCGGGTCCACCTCCCCGGATCTTCGTCCAACGGGTCGTCGCCCTCACCCCCGCCCAGGCCGCCGCCAAGGGCATCGAGCGGCGCACGGTCTCCGCGCCCGCGGTACGAGAGACGGAGTAGGCCCGGCATGACCTGGAACCGCGAGCAGATGGCCGCCCGAGCCGCCCGCGAACTGCGCGACGGACAGTACGTCAACCTCGGCATCGGCCTGCCGACGCTCATCCCCAACCACCTCCCCGCAGGCGTCGAGGTCGTCCTCGAATCCGAGAACGGCATCCTCGGCACCGGTCCCTACCCCACCGACGACCACGTCGACCCCGACCTCATCAACGCGGGCAAGGAGACCGTGACCGTCCTCCCCGGCGCCTCCTTCTTCGACTCCGCCCTCTCCTTCGGCATGATCCGCGGCGGTCACATCGACGTCGCCGTCCTCGGCGCCATGCAGGTCTCCGCCCGCGGCGACCTCGCCAACTGGGCCGTCCCCGGCCGCATGGTCACCGGCATCGGGGGCGCGATGGACCTGGTCCACGGCGCCCGCACGGTCATCGTCGTGATGACCCACACCGCCAAGGACGGCACCCCGAAGGTCGTCGAGGAGTGCGATCTGCCCCTCACCGGGCGCGCCTGCGTCGACCGCATCGTCACCGACCTCTGCGTCCTCGACGTCACCGGCGACGGGCTCGTCCTCGTCGAGACCGCCCCGGGCGTGACGGCGCAGGAGGTCGCGGAGAAGACGGCGGCACCGGTGCGGATCCCGTCGGCCCCGACGCGGGGAGACCTGACCGCCCCGACGCCGGGAGACTGACCTCCCCGACGCCGGGACCCGACCGCCTGGACGCCCGGAACCCGACCGCCCCGAGGCCCGGAGACTGACCGCCGGGCCCCACCTGGCCCCACCCGGACCCACCCGGCCCCACCCGGGCCCGGCCCAAGCGCCCCGGCCTCCCGGGCCGCCCGGGTTCCCCCGGCCCCCCCGGGCCGCCCCGGCTTCCCCCGGCCTCCCGGATTTCCTCGGCCTCCCGGATCTCCCGGGCTTTCCTGGCCGACAGGTCCCGGCGGACTTCCCGAACCCCCTGGACCGACCGGTCCCGCCACGTACCACCCCGCCCCCGATCCACCCCCAGGAGCCTCCATGGCCGACCTCACCCAGGCGCACATAGACGCCGAGATCGACGCCCACCAGGACGCCTACGACAAGGCCCTCGCCGCCGGCGGCGCGCCCCGTCACCACCCGCCGCGCGACTACGCCCCCTACCGCAGCTCGCTCCTGCGCCACCCCCGGCAGCCGCTCGTCGCGGTGGACGGCGCGGGGGACCCCGACGCCGTCGAGCTCACCGGGCCCGTCTTCGGGGTCACCGACGTCACCGAGACCGACAGCGACCTGACCCGGGCGCACACCGGCGAGCCCCTGGGGGAGCGGATCACCGTGTCCGGCCGCCTCCTGGACCGGGAGGGCCGTCCGGTCCGGGGCCAGCTCATCGAGATCTGGCAGGCCAACGCCTCGGGCCGGTACGCCCACCTCCGCGACCAGCACCCGGCGCCGCTCGACCCGCACTTCAGCGGGGTGGGCAGAACCCTGACGGATGATCAGGGACGGTACGCCTTCGCCACCATCAAGCCCGGCGCCTACCCCTGGCGCAACCACACCAACGCCTGGCGCCCCGCCCACATCCACTTCTCGGTCTTCGGCACGGCGTTCGCGCAGCGGCTCGTCACCCAGATGTACTTCCCCGGGGACCCGCTCCTCGCCCACGACCCGATCATGCGCTCGGTCACCGACGGCGCCGCACGCGAACGGCTCGTCGCCCGTTACGAACACGGCCTGTCCGCACCGGAGTTCTCCCTCGGCTACGCCTGGGACATCGTCCTCGACGGGCCCGCCGCCACCTGGACCGAGGAAGGACGCTGACCTCATGACCCTGCCGCCCACCCCCTCCAGCACCGTCGGACCCTTCTACGGCTACGCCCTGCCCTTCCCCGGCGGCGAACGGATCGCGCCCGAGGGGCACCCCGAGCGCATCACCCTCCACGGATACGTCCGCGACGGCGCGGGCGACCCCGTACCCGACGCGCTCCTGGAGTTCTGGCAGGCCGCCCCCGACGGCTCCCTGTCCGGGGCGCCCGGATCGCTGCGCCGGGACCCGGTCACCGGAGGGTTCCTCGGCCGCAACGGCACGGACTTCACCGGGTTCGGACGCGTCGCCACCGACGCCGACGGCCACTACACCGTGCACACCCTGGCGCCCGGCAGCTCCGGCGCCGCCCGCAGTCTCGGTCAGCCCCACATCGCCCTCGTCGTGTTCGCCCGCGGGCTCCTGCACCACCTCCACACCCGCGCGTACCTCGCCGACGGGCCCGACCCCCTGCTCGACCGGCTCCCGGCCGAGCGGCGCGCCACGCTGATCGCCGCAGAGGAGCCCCACCGCACCCACCGCTTCGACATCCACCTCCAGGGCGAGGGCGAGACGGTCTTCCTGGAGTTCCCGTGACCGACCCGACCGACCCGACCGGCCCGATTGGCGTGACCGGCCCGACCGGCCCGACCGACCCGACCGGCCCGATTGGCGTGACCGGCCCGACCGGCCCGACCGGCCCGACCGACCCGACCGGCCCGATTGGCGTGACCGACCCGACCGGCCCGACCGCCGAGCCGGACCTCGACGCCGGGCTCCTCGACCCCGTGCGGGCGGGCTCGCCCGCCGAGGCCGCCACCGGTGACGCCGCGTTCCTGCGGGCCCTCCTCGACGCCGAGGCGGCCCTCACCCGCGCCCAGGCCGCCGTCGGGGCGGCGCCCGCCGAGGCCGCCCGCGCG
Organism: Streptomyces showdoensis; assembly: GCF_039535475.1. Lineage (NCBI taxonomy): Bacteria > Bacillati > Actinomycetota > Actinomycetes > Kitasatosporales > Streptomycetaceae > Streptomyces > Streptomyces showdoensis. Next base: position 3,955 of record NZ_BAAAXG010000004.1, read on the forward strand.
GTCACGGAGGCGGCGGCCGACACCTACCGCTTCGACGTCCGGTCGATCGCCCTGCGCGCCCGCGGCGGAGGCAATCCCGTGATCCCCCTCGTCGCGGACCTCACCGCGACGGCGGGGGAGTGGGGTGCGTACGTGCACCGGGGCGCGACCAGCCAGGACATCCTGGACACGGCCGCCATGCTGGTGGCCGCCCGCACCCTCGGGGCCGTCCTCGCCGACCTCGCCCGCACGGAATCGGCGCTGGCCGGCCTCGCCGCCGCGCACCGCGACACCGCGATGCCCGGCCGTACCCTCACGCAGCACGCCGTCCCCACCACCTTCGGTCTGAAGGCGGCCGGCTGGCGTTCGCTCGTCCTCGACGCACGGGACCGGTTGCTCGCCGTACGGGACGGGCTGCCCGCCCAACTCGGCGGCGCGGCCGGGACCTTGGCGGCCTTCGCCGATGCCTGTGCCGCCATTGACGCCATTGACGCCGACGCCGACAGCGGGGCCGAGGGCGCGGCCGCGCTGCCCGCCGCGTACGCCCGCGAGCTCGGGCTCGCCGTACCCCTCATCCCCTGGCACACCCTGCGCACCCCGGTCGCCGACCTCGCGGGCGCGCTCGCGCTCACCGCCGGTGCTCTGGGCAAGATCGCCACCGACGTGCTGACGCTCTCCCGCACCGAGATCGCCGAACTCGCCGAAGGGACGGGCGGCGGATCCTCCGCCATGCCGCACAAGGCGAATCCCGTCCGCGCGATCCTCGTCGCCTCGGCCGCCCGCCGCTCCCCGCACCTCGCGGCGAGCCTCTACGCCTGTCTGCCGGCCGAGGACGAGCGGCCCGCGGGCGCCTGGCACGCCGAATGGGAGCCGTTGCGCGAACTGCTGCGGCTCACCGGAGGTGCCGCCCACCACACCGCCGCGCTCGCCGAAGGGCTGCGCGTCGACGCGGCGGCGATGCGCGCCCACCTGGACGTCACCGGCGGACTCCTCGTCTCCGAACGCCTCTCGGTCGTCCTCGCCCCGCTCCTCGGACGGGCCCGGGCCCGCGCGCTGCTGACCGAACTCGCCGCCCGCACCCGCGCCGAGGGGCGCGGCCTGGCCGAACTGCTCGCCGAGGCCGCCGCCGGCGTACCGGAACTGGCCGGCGTCGACCTGGCCGAGCTGACCGATCCCACCCGTGCCACCGGCCTGGCCGGACACCTCACCGACCGTGCCCTGGAGCGACGTTGACCCCCACCGCGAGCCTGTACCACCGTGCCGAAGGCCCGGCCTCCGGGCCCGTCCTGATCCTCGGGCCCTCGCTCGGGACCTCCACCGCCCTGTGGGACGCCGTCGCCCCGGAGCTGTCCCTCACCCACCGGGTCGTCCGCTGGGACCTGCCCGGCCACGGCCGTTCGCCCGCCGGGCTGATCGGACCGGGGGCGACCGTCGCCGATCTGGCCCGGCTCGTCCTCGACCTGGCCGACGCGCTGGGCGCCGACCGCTTCTCGTACGCCGGGGTCTCCCTCGGCGGCGCGGTCGGCCTCCACCTGGCCGCCCACCATCCGGAGCGGATCGAACGGCTCGCGGTCCTCTGCTCCTCCGCCCACTTCGGCGGCTCCGCCCCCTGGACCGAGCGGGCGGCCACGGTGCGCCGCGAGGGCCTGGCGGGGCTGGCTGCGACGGCCGACGCCCGCTGGTTCACGCCCGGTTTCACGGTGCCGCGCCTGGTCGAGGACCACCGGGCCGCCGACCCCGACGCCTACGCGGCCTGCTGCGACGCCCTGGCCGCCTTCGACCTGCGCGAACGCCTGCCCGACATCGCCGCGTCGACCCTGCTGATCGCCGGCCGCGAGGACCCGGCGACGCCCCCGGCCCACCTGCGCGAGATCGCCGACGCCGTCCCCGGCGCGGCCCTCACCGAACTGCCCGGCGCCTCCCACCTCGCTCCGGCCGAACGGCCCGAACCGGTGCTGGCAGCGCTGCGTGCCCACTTCGCCGGTACTTCCGCTCGGAGCGGAATGAAAGTGCGCCGCGACGTGCTCGGCGACGCGCACGTGGACCGCGCCCAGGCCCGGCAGACTCCGTTCACGGCCCGTTTCCAGGACTTCATCTCCCGCTACGCCTGGGGCGAGATCTGGACCGACCCCACCCTCTCCCGCCGCGAGCGCAGCCTGATCACCCTCACCGCCCTCGTCGCCCACGGCCACCACGACGAACTCGCCCTGCACGTACGGGCCGCCCGCCGCAACGGCCTCACCCCCGACGAGATCGCCGCCGCCCTCCTCCAGGCCGGTGTCTACTGCGGCGTCCCGGCGGCGAACGCGGCCTTCGCCGTCGCCCAGCGCGTCCTGGAGGAGGAACCCGGTGCCGCCGGCGGCACGCCGAACGGCACGCCTCCCGGCACCCCTTCCCGAACCTCTCACGTCTCGCCGCCCGGCACCCCTTCCCGAACCTCTCACGTTTCGCCGCCCGGCACCCCTTCCCGGACCCCTCACGACGCGTCGCCCGGCGCGCCGCTCAGTACGCCGGAACCCGGGCGAACCGCTCCGTGACGTGGAGGTCCGCCTCGATGCCGCGGATCGCCGCGGCGAGTTCCGGGAGGACGTCGGCCACGCACTCCTCGCGGGACCTGCGGGCGCTGTGCAGGGCGACGTTGACCGCCGCGACGACCGAGCCCGCCCGGTCGCGCACCGGCATGGCGATCGAGCGCAGGCCGACCTCCAGCTCCTCGTCGACCAGCGCGTACCCCTGCCGTCCCACCTCCTCCAGGAGCGCGCCGAGCTCCGCGCGGCCGGTCACCGTGTACGGAGTGAGCGGGGCCGGCTGGGTCCGTGCGAGCCGTTCCGCGCGTTCTTCCGGGGCGAGCCCGGCGAGCAGGACCCGGCCCATGGAGGTGGCGTACGCGGGGAAGCGGGTGCCGATGGTGATGTGGACGTTCATGATCCGACTGGTCTCGACCCGGCCCGTGTACTGCACCTCGTCGCCCGCGAGCACGGCCAGCGAGGTGGACTCGCGCACCCGCGAGGCGAGGTCGGCGAGATGCGGCTGGGCGACGCGGGTGAGCGTGGTCCGCGACAGCGGCGGGAAGCCCAGCGACAGCACCCGCGGGGTGAGCCGGAACGTCCGCCCGTCCTGCGCCACGCAGCCCAGGTGCTCCAGTGTGATGAGGGCCCGCCTCGCGGTGGCCCGGGCGAGCCCGGTCGCCTCGGCGACCGCCGTCAGGGGCAGCGCCTGCCGGCCCTCGCCGAACGCGGTCAGCACGGTCAGCCCGCGCGCCAGTGACTCGACGAACTCCCGGCCCAGCTCCTGCTTGGAGGCCCCGGTCCAGGAGGCGAGCCCGGTCGCCGCGGCCGGAGCCGCCGTCGGTGCGTCCCGGAGGACCCGCTCCATCTCCGCGGCCGCGTCCCGCAGGTGCGGCAGCAGGGCCTCGGGCAGGGAGGCGGCGTCGTGGCGGCTGGTGTGGCTGACGGTGCTCAGCACGCAGACGATCCGCCCCGCGTGGTCGCGCACCGGCACCGAGAGCGCCACGAGTCCGGGTTCGATCAGCTGGTCGTCCAGCGCCCAGCCGCGTTCCCGCGCCTCGGCGACCCGTACGTCGAAGGCGTCGGGCAGGCCGGCCGGCCGGGGCGCGGCGGGAAACCCGAGCGCGTCCGGATCGACGGTCCGCCGCTCCCGCCACCCCTCCCAGGCGCTTTCGTTCCACTCGGAGGCGAACAAAGCACCCGGCGCGGTGCGCTCGGCCGGCAGCAGATCGCCGATGCGGAAGCTCACGGACATCGCCCGTCGCCGGGTCGCCTGATGGATGAACCGGATGCCGTCCCCGTCGGCCACTGCGAGCGACACCGACTCGTCCAGCGCGTCGGCGAGCGCGTCGGCCCGGCCGCCGAGCAGGTCCGGCAGGCGTACGGAGGCCAGGTAGGCGTTGCCGAGTTCGAGCAGGCGCGGGGCGAGGACGACGTCCCGGCCCTCGGCCCGTACGTATCCCATGCGGGAGAGCGTCGCGGTGATCCGGTCGACCGTGGACCGGGCGAGCCCGGCGGCGCGCTCCAGCTCGCCCACCGGCATCCGCCCGCCGGCGTCGGTGAGCCGGCGCAGCACGTCGACCCCGCGCAGGAGCGGGGTGACGGCCTCGGGCGGCGGGGCTGCTGTCGGGTCGTGCGTCGGTGGCATGCGGTCTCCGTCGTGGATCTTCGGTCCACCGTAGTGAACACGGCAACGGCGGGGTGCGGCGGGCCGTTGACACCGACACCCGGCCGCACCCACACTCCCAGCAGCATAGTGAAGAGATCTTCACTATGCGAACAACGTGAACAGCTTCGCTCTCGAACGCGAGAACGCACGCGAGAACCAGCGCGACGACGAGGAGAACCCATGCACACCACCGTCGGCATCATCGGCGGAGGCCCTTCCGGCCTGCTCCTGGCCCGGCTGCTGCACCGGGCGGGCATCGACAGCGTCGTCCTGGAGAGCCGTGACCGCGGCTACGTCGAGCGCCGCCAGCGGGCCGGCATCCTCGAACAGGCCACCGTCGACGCCCTGCGCGCGGCGGGCGCGGGCAGCCGCCTCGACGCCGAGGGCATTCCCCACGACGGCATAGAGCTGCGCTACGAAGGCCGCGCGGCCCGCATCGACTTCCCCGGGCTCACCGGCGGCCGACGGGTCTGGGTCTACGCGCAGACCGAGGTCGTCAAGGACCTCGTCGCCCTCCAGCTCGCCGAGGGCGGCCCGCTCCTGTTCGGGGCCGAGGTCACCGCCGTCGAGGGCGCCGACACCGACCGTCCCCTCGTCCGCTACACCCACGAGGGCCGCGAGCAGACCCTCACCTGCGACTACGTCGTCGGCTGCGACGGCTTCCACGGCGTCACCCGCAACGCGGTCCCCGAAGGCGAGCGGCGCACCTACGAGCGCACGTACCCCTACTCGTGGCTGGGGATCCTGGCCGACGCCCCGCCCGTGTACGACGAGCTGATCTACGCGCACTCCGAACGCGGCTTCGCCCTCGCCAGCATGCGCTCGCCCTCCGTCAGCCGCCTCTACCTCCAGGTCCCCAACGGGACCGACCCGGCCGACTGGCCCGACGAGCGCGTCTGGGACGAACTCGACGCCCGCCTCTCCCTCCGCGCCGACCCCGCCTGGCGCCTGAAGCGCGGGACCGTCACACAGAAGTCGGTTCTCCCCATGCGCAGTTCGGTGACCGAGCCGATGCGCTACGGCCGGATCCTCCTCGCCGGCGACGCGGCCCACATCGTCCCGCCGACCGGCGCCAAGGGCCTCAACCTGGCGGCCGCCGACGTCATCGTCCTCGCCCGCGCCTTCGCCCACCTCAAGGAGACCGGCTCGACCGAACTCCTCGACACCTACTCCGACACGTGCCTCCGCCGCGTCTGGCGCGCCGAACACTTCTCGTACTTCATGACGACGACCCTCCACACCGACCCGGCGCAGTCCCCCCTCGACACCCGCCTCCAGCAGTCCCAGCTCGACCGCATCGCCACCTCACCGCACGCCGCCGCCGAACTCGCCGAGAACTACACGGGGCTGCCGCTCGCCCCGTAGGGCGCCCGGCCGTACCGTGCGTGGCGCGCCGGACCGCGCCGGGTGCGCCGTACCGCGTCAGGGGCGTGGCCAAGGGCGTCCGTCCAGGCGCTCGATGTCCTGGTTGAAGCGCTGGAGGGCGGCGGCGAAGGCGGCCACCTCCTCCGCGGTCCAGTGCTCCAGGACCCGTTCCAGGCCCTGGACGTTGAAGGTGCGGTCGGATGCGAGGCGGCGTTCGCCCTCCTCGGTGATGCGGAACTTGCGGGCGATGCCGCCGTCCGGGTCGGGGATGCGCTCGACGACGCCGGCGCGGAGCATCGCGGCGGTCTGCCGGTTGAGCGTGGAGGCGTCCAGGCCGAAGGCCTCGGTCAGCTGGCTGATCGACATCGGGCCGTCCATGCGGATCCGGCTGAGCAGGACGTACGCGCTGCGGTCGAGGTGCCATCCGGCGGCGCGCGAGCGGGGCGCGTAGAGGTGGGAGTGGCGCCCGAGGAGCATGGTCTCGAACTCGATCAGGTGCGTGGGCTTGTCCTTCGGGTCCCGAAGGTCCCTCGGTTCCTTCGGGTCGTGCCGGTCCTCGGGGGCCTTCGGAGCCATCTCGTTCATCCGGGTCCTGTCGGGGCGGGGCGGTCGTTCCAGGGGCGTATCACACAGCATATGCAGCCTGCATTGCTTGTGCATGATGCATATGGTGTGTACGTTGCACATTGCCTGTGGTCCGTCCGTCCGGCCGCACGGCGTACGCCGATCGAGGAGAAGCCATGTCCGCCCCCACCCCAGCCGCCCGCCCCGGAGGCGCCGGCGGCATCGTCGGCGTGCTCGCGCTGGCCGGCATCGTCGCCGCGCTGATGCAGACGCTCGTCGTCCCCCTCATCGGCGACCTGCCCGCACTGCTCGGCACCAGCGCCTCCGACGCCTCCTGGGTGATCACCGCGACCCTGCTCGCCGCCGCAGTCGCCACCCCCGTCGCCGGCCGCCTCGGCGACATGTACGGCAAGCGGCGCCTGCTCATCGCCTCCACCGTCCCGCTCGTCGCCGGCTCCGTCGTCTGCGCCCTGTCGAGCTCGGTGGCCCCGATGGTCGTCGGACGCGGGCTCCAGGGGCTCGGCATGGGCGTCGTACCGCTCGGCATCAGCCTCCTGCGGGACGTCCTGCCGCCCGAGAAGCTCGGCTCCTCGATCGCCCTGATGAGCGCCTCCATGGGCGTCGGAGGCGCCCTCGGCCTGCCGTTCTCCGCCGCCGTCGCCGAGCACGCCAGCTGGCGCGTGCTGTTCTGGGTCGCCGCCGCCCTCAGCCTGCTCGTCGGCGTCCTCGTGTGGCTGGTCGCCCCGACCGGCCGGATCGCCCCCGCCGCCGGCCGTTTCGACGTCCTCGGCGCCCTCGGCCTCGGCGGCGGACTCGTCGCCCTGCTCCTCGCCGTCTCCAAGGGCTCCGGCTGGGGCTGGGGCAGCGCCACCACGCTCGGCCTGTTCGGCGCCGCGGTCGTCGTCCTGCTCGCCTGGGGCCGGTGGGAGCTGCGCACCCGCGACCCGCTCGTCGACCTGCGCGTCACCGCCCGGCCGCAGGTCCTGATGACCAACGCCGCCTCGGTCCTGGTCGGCTTCTCCATGTACGCGCAGTCGCTCGTCATCCCGCAGCTCCTGCAGTTGCCCGAGGCGACCGGTTACGGACTCGGGCAGTCGATGATGGCCATGGGTCTGTGGATGGCCCCGGCGGGCCTGATGATGATGGCCCTCGCCCCCCTCGGCGCCAAGCTCTCCGCCGCCCGCGGCCCCAAGGTCACCCTCGCCGTCGGCAGCCTCGTCATCGCCGTCGGCTACCTCTCCTCGCTGCTCCTCATGGGCACCACCTGGGGCCTGCTCACCGTCACCCTCGTCTGCAACACGGGTGTCGGTCTCGCGTACGGCGCGATGCCCGCCCTCATCATGGGAGCCGTCCCGCAGGCCGAGACGGCGTCCGCCAACAGCTTCAACACCCTCATGCGCTCCATCGGCAGCTCGGTGTCGGCCGCCGTCATCGGCGTCGTCCTCGCCCAGCTCACCACCGACTTCGGCAGCCACGCGCTGCCCTCCGAGAACGGCTTCCGGCTGGCGCTGCTGATCGGCGGAGGCGTGGCCCTCGTCGCCGCGGCCGTGGCCGCCCTCATCCCCGTACGCCCGCTCGCCGCCCCCGTCGCCGAGCCGCGGCCCGCCCCGGCGGCCGGCACCGCGGCCTGAGCGGCCCGGCACCCACGAACGGAAAGAACACCCCATGACCCACGCCCAGGACCCCCACGCCGCGGACCCCCACGCCCAGGACCTCCGCGCCACCCGCCCCCAGAACGGCCTCGTCCAGGACTTCGCCGGGCGCACCGCCGTCGTCACCGGAGCCGGCTCCGGCATCGGCCGCGCCACCGCCCTCGCCTTCGCCGAACGCGGCGCCCGGGTCGTCGTCGCCGACCTGAACGCCGAGTCCGCCGCCGAGGTCACCGCCCTGATCCAGAAGGCCGGAGGCGCCGCCGTCGCGGTCATCGGCGACCTCAGCGAGCAGGCGGTCGTCGACCGGGTGGTCGCCGCGGCCCTCACGCACCCCGGCTCCGAGGGGCAGGGTGGCATCGACGTCCTCGTCAACAACGCCGGGATCATGGACAGCATGTCCGCCGTCGCCGACGTGACGGACGCCGAGTGGGAGCGGCTGCTGCGGATCAACCTCACCGCGCCGTTCCTGCTGACCAGGGCCGTCCTGCCGCACATGCTCGCGGCGGGCCGCGGCGCCGTCGTCTTCACCGCGTCCGAGGCGGGGCTGCGCGGCTCCGCGGCGGGCGCCGCCTACACCGCCGCCAAGCACGGGATCGTCGGCCTGACCAAGTCGCTCGCCGTGACCTACCGCCACCGGGGCATCCGTGCCAACGCCGTCGCGCCCGGCGGAACGATCACCAACATCCGCTTCGACGTCGACCCGGAGGCCGCCGGACCGCAGGCGCTCGGCGCCTACATGGGCAACGTCGGGCAGCCCGCCGAGGCCGAGGCCCAGGCGGCGGCGATCGTCTTCCTCGCCTCCGACGCGGCGAGCAACATCAACGGCGCCGTGCTGCCCGTGGACGGCGGCTGGTCGGCCGTCTGACCGTCGACATCCGACTGCCGACGTCGGACGGAACGCCGGAGCTACGGCCGGCGGCGCGGCTTCCCCGAGCGTCCGCTCTTGGGGGCCGCGCCCCCGGCCGGCTTGCGCCGCCCGCCCGCGCCCTGAGGCTTCTGCCCCTGCTTCTGGCCGCCCTGCTTCTGCCCCTGCCGCTGGCCCTGCTTGGGCTTCGCCGCCCCGGCGGCCTTCTGCGTCTTCTGGGCCTTCTCGGCCTTCTGGGCCTTCTCGTCGGGGCGCCGGCCGCGTGAGCTGTTCACCGTCCGCCCGCGCACGATCCCGATGAAGTCCTCCACCAGATCGGTGGTGGCCTCCTCCGGCCACGACAGCGCGATCTGCGACTGCGGGGTCCCGTGCAGCGTCCGGTACGTGAGGTCCTTGCGGTGGTGCAGCCGGGCCAGCGACTGGGGCACCGCGAGCAGGCCGATGCCCGCCGCCACCAGCTCGATCGCGTCCGCCGTCGTCGCCGGCCGCTCGAAGGCGGGACGGCCCGGCGGCCGCTCCCACTCCAGCGTGTCGTCCAGCGGGTGCAGCACGATCTCGTCGGCGATGTCCTCGACGCCGACCTCGTCCGCCGCGGCCACCACGTGGTCCTTGGGGACCACCACGACCGTCGTCTCCGTGTACAGGGGGATCGCGCTCAGTTCCGTACGGTCGACCGGCAGCCGCAGGAAACCCGCGTCGGCCTTCCGCTCGCGCAGCAGCCCGGCCACCTCGGCGGCCTCGACCTGCAGCAGCTCAAGCCGGACGTCGGGCAGTCGCTCGTTCCAGATCCGCACCCATTTCGAGGGCGTCACCCCCGGCACGTACGCGAGCCGGAAGGCGGGGGCGGAAGGGGCGGGGGTGGGGGTTGCGTCCGAGCCTGTCACCTGCCCAGATTACCGGCCGTGGTCGGCGGCGGCGCACCCGCCCGATATTCTTGTCAGCATGACGCAGCACCAGACCGCCCAGACGATGAAGCCCGCCACCGCGGCGAAGAAGCTGGGTGTGTACCTCGACGCCACCCCCGCCGACTTCCGCGAGGGCGTCGTATCCCGCGCCGAGCTCAACGCGCTCCAGACCGACCCGCCGGAGTGGCTGCGCGAGCTGCGCCGCACCGGCCCGCACCCGCGCCCCGTCGTGGCGGCCAAGCTGGGCATCTCCATCTCCGGCCTCGCCCGCGGCGGTGTCACGGAGGCCCTGACCACGGAGCAGATCGACGCGCTCAAGGACGAGAACCCGGAGTGGCTGCAGAAGGAGCGCGCCACCCAGGCCGAGGTCCGCAAGGAGACCGTCCGCATCAAGGAGATGAACGCCGAGAAGGCCGCGAAGGCCGCCAAGGCGCAGGACGCCTGAGCCTCTCCGCATCCTCCGCATCCGTCGTTCGGCGCCGGTCGGGCGTATTTCGGGTGCGGCCGCGCCACCCCCGGTGATGCAATCGTCGGATGCGGGATGACGCGGGGACGACGGTCGACCGGGGGCAGTACGCCGACGCGGTGACCCCCTGGGACGACGCCGTCTGGCGGGCGTCCGCCCTCGGCTGGGCGGAGCGCGCGCTCGCCCGCCACGGGCTGCGGGAACGGGGCCCGCGCGAGGTCCGGATCCGGCCCTGGTCGGTCCTGGTCCGCTTCCGCGTCGGTACGGGGGAGCGCGACGCGGTCTGGTTCAAGGCCAACCCGCCCGGAAGCGCCTTCGAGGCGGCCTTGGGCGGGGCCCTCGCCGACTGGGTCCCCGAGCACGTGGTGACCCCGCTCGCCGTCGACGCCGGCCGCGGCTGGTCCCTCCTCCCCGACGGCGGCCCGCTCCTGCGCCAGGCGCTCGACGCGGGCGCGGCGGGCCCGGAGTCCTGGGAGGCGGCCCTCGGCCAGTACGCCATGATGCAGCGGGCCCTCACCCCGTACGCGGACCGCCTCACGGCCCTCGGCGTCCCCGGCGCGGGCCACGGCGACCTGCCGCACGTCTTCGACGCGCTCGTCGAGGACAATCCCCGGCTCGGGCCGGACACCCGCCGAGCGCTGAGGGACGGGCGCCCGCGCCTGACCGGCTGGTGCGCCGAACTCGCGGCCACGGGCATCCCCGACTCGCTGGACCACAGCGACCTCCACGACGCCCAGCTCTTCGCCCCCGCCCCCGGCCGCTACACCTTCTTCGACTGGGGCGACGCCGCCGTGGCCCACCCCTTCACCAGCCTCCTGGTCCCCGCCCGCGCCGCCCGCCGGCGCTACGGCCCCGAGGTGCTGCCCCGCCTCCGCGACGCGTACCTCGACCCCTGGACCACCCCCGCCACACCCCTCCGTGACCTCCGCCGCGCCGTCACCCTGGCCACCCGCCTGGCCACCCTCAGCCGAGCCGTCTCCTGGCAGCGCCTCTTCCCCGGGACCCCGCGCGGCGAGGGGGACGAGGCGAGCGCGTACTGGGTGGGCGAGCTGTTCGCCGAATCGACGGTCGTCTAGAGGCCCCGTACCCCTTCCCCGTCCGTACGCCGATCAGCGCTGGCCCGGGCACGGCAGCCGGTGCCTGACTCCCGTTGACGACGCGGCTCTTCTGCGCCGCTGGCAGGAACAGTGGCGAGCGCAGCTGTTCTTCGCCGGAGCTCCCCACCGGAGGTGGTGGTCGACCGGCCGCCCCGGATCCCCGGGGCGCCGCGCAGGCCGCCGCCCGGTCGGCCGGTGGGAGAGTGCGGGCATGGACATTGCCGACCGCACGCTGACGGTGGACGTGATCGCGGCACTGACGTACTGGCCGGGAATCATCTGGGGCGGTCAGGAGAACCCTCCGGACCCGGTGGATCTCACGGTGCTGCCGCCCTTCTTCGACGAGGTGCTGCAGGAGCTTCCCTGGTGGAACCGCGACTGGCGGATCAGCCACGTCGAACCGGGTGTTCCTCTGGAGATCGGCACCGGCCATCACGGCCACCCTTCGCCTTTCACCGAGGTGTCGGTGCCGGGCGCGGTCGGTCCCGCCGGTGGCGAGAGCCTGCCCTTCGTCGCGAAGGTCGGATTCGCCGGTGACCGGCTGATCCGGTTCCACGCCAAGGTCGGCGAGGTGGTCCTGGCTCCTGCCGTCACCCCCGCCGGGCGGCTGGAGCCGCACCCGTTCGCAAGGGTGCTCACCGGGTTGATGGACCTGCGCGGGATCCCGGTCCGGACGATGGCGAGGGAAACCGCACGGTCCATGTCCACCATCCACATGCTGCGCAGTGGCCGACACAATCCGGATCCGCTTCTCACTCGGGAGATCGCCAGGGTCCTGGGCATGTCCGAAGCGGACGTCAGGGTCATCGCCGGACTCGACGACGGCAGTTCGGAGGAGCGACGAACAGGTGACGGACCCTGCTCGGGAGGGTAGGCGGCGCGGCGATCGCGGCAAGTGCTCTGTCGCAGTACATCCGGTACCTACCGGGGGAGTTGTGCGTGCGCCTGCTCCGTCACGGGAAGGCACTCCGCGAGCAGGTCGACGACGTCGCGCCAGGCGCGCTGCGCGTGCCGCGGGTGGTAGCCGACGCCCGGGACGATCGGGTGGTCGACCGTCGGGTGGTGGAAGGCGTGCAAGGCGCCGCCGTAGACCGTGAGGCGCCAGTCGACGCCCGCGGCCTGCATCTCGGCGGTGAACGCGTTCCGTTGCGCGGGCGACATGATCGGGTCTTCCGAGCCGACCCCGGCCCACACCGGGCAGCTGATGCGCGCCGCCTCGCCCGGTCGGCCCGTGGTCAGTCCGTTGACCGTCCCGATCGCGCGCAGGCTGACGCCGTCGCGCCCGAGTTCCAGCCCGACGGCGCCGCCCGTGCCGTAGCCGACGGCGGCGATCCGGTCGGGATCGGTCCGCGGCTCGGCGCGCAGCACGTCGAGCGCCGCGTGGCCGATGCCGCGCATCCGCCCGGGATCGGCGAGCAGCGGCAGGCAACGGGCCAGCATCTCCTCGGGGTCGTCCAGATAGCGCCCGCCATGAAGGTCGAAGGCCAGCGCTACGTATCCCAGCTCGGCGAGGGCGTCGGCCCGTCGGCGCTCGACGTCGCTGAGCCCCGTGCCCTCGGGCCCGAGCAGCACCGCGGGCCGGCGGCCGACGCCGGCCGGGAGCGCTAGGTGCCCGATCATCGTCAAACCGTCGGCCGGATACTCGACCGTACGCGTCGTCACCGTCGTCTTCGTCGTCATGGACTGGACCGTAGTGATCGTCGAGCCCGGTGCGGGCGGTGTTCTGCTCCGGGCAGAACCGTGCCGGGAGCCCTCTGAAGTGCGGCGAGGGTCCACAGGAAGCCGACACGAAGCCCGCCCACGCGGCTGCGCTCCCGGATCACCGGCCCGGGCAGACCGCGGGACGTGAGGTCAGAGCTTGGGCGCGAGACGGTACTCGTGCGGGTGGCGCCGGAGTCGGGGCGAGGTGAGCTCCAGGGCTCGGTTGTCCCGGCCGGCAGCCATCTGGTCGAGCCAGCGTTCGTACCAGGCGAGGAAGTCCGCGGCCGAGGACACGTTCGGACCCCAGAAGCCGTCCGCGTTGCCGATGATCACGCGGCCGGTGAGGGGGCCGGTCACGCCGATGAGGGTGAGATCGCTGCAGCCCCGTTCGATGACGTGCAGGAAGAGGTCACCGGCGCGGGTGGGGCGGTAGGCGCGGTGGAAGCCCCTCGGGCCGTCTGCGGCGGCCGCGGGGGCCATCGTAAAGAGGCCGCAGCGTTCCAGTGGGATCAGACCGTAGTACGGGGATGCGCCGCTGCCGCCCACGTGGGTGAGGAAGTCTCGGTAGGGGGGCGGGAGTTCCACGTCGTGCTCGGCCTCGAAGGCGTCCACCCGCGCGTCGGACAGGCGGCGGCCGAGCCGGAACGCGTGCCGCTCCTCGCCGAAGGAGTGGCTCCGGTGGGGTGCGTAGGGGATGCGCGCCAACTTGCGGCGCAGCCGCGGGATGCGGGAGTCCATGAGGGCTCTTCTCTCAAGTCGCCCCCAATCTACCGCTCGGGCCCGGGCGGGGCGCCGGGCTACGCCTCCGGTGCTTCCACTTGGCCTCGGTGAGGCGCTCCCGGGTCTCGCTCTCGGGGACGATGGCGCCCGAGGCGGCCCAGCCGCCGGGCGGCACGGTCGCCATGGGGCGAGTGGCGGGGAGGGGGACCGGGTCCCCCACGAAGTCCCAGTGCGGCGGGGTCTCGGAGGTCCTGACCAGCTTGCGGCCGTGGTGGATCTCGCGGAACACGTAGGAGTGCGCGAGCTCGCCGTCGGGTCCGGGATGCGGATTCTCCGGGGAGGCGGTGGTTCCCTCGCCCTGTTCCTCGATCACGCCGATGGCCTTCTCGGCCGCGCCGAGGGTGGTGATCGCCACGACGTCGTTGCCCGCGCCGTGCGACGGCGCCATCGTGCGGACGAGCTGCCGCTGCCCCGAGATCACGTCCGGGTGCGTGCGGAACGCGTCGCGGATCGCCGTGTGGAACGCGCCGATGGACGGACCCGGCGAGGCGGCCCTCGCCAGGGGGCGTCGGGCTCCTCGATCCGCGAGAACAGCTCCGCGGACTCCCTCGAGAGTCCGCTCAGTGACACGACGAGTCCCGGCCGCACCCCGCCGGGCAGCGGCCCGGGATACGCCGGGGCCGTGCTCGGGTGGGCCAGCTGAGGGGTGCCGCCTGGCCGCCGTCTCACTTCGAGCGCCTCACTCCGAGCGGGGTTCCGAGCCTCCGAAGTCCGGCGTGGTGAAGTCGGGCCCGGGCGAGGCGGGTCGGGACCCGTCCGTCGTGTCGGCGAAGTCCGGGCTCGTGAAGTCCGGGCTGGTCAGGCCCGCGCTCGCGAAGTTCGGCCTCGTGTAGCCGAGATTCGGGAGGCGGTCGGACGAGCGGTACGTCATGTGCCGGGCGGGACCGGTGTCCGGGGGATCCAGCGCGGTGTGCAGGAACGGCACGATGCCGCGTTCCAGCAGAGCGTTCCGCCACGCCTCCCTGGCGCGTGACACGTCGTCCTCAAGGTCCTCGGCCTCCTCCTCGGCCTCCTCCTCGTCGTCGTCCGCCGGCGGCCGGCCCGCGCGCAGGGCCGTGACGACGAGTCCGGCGGCGGCGAAGAGGACGCCCGCCCCGGCGAGCGCCGCGAACCACCAGCCCGCACCCGTCAGGGCGCCCGCGAACGACGACCGCGGGTCGAGCAGCGTCAGCACGTAGCCGATCAGCAGGAAGACCAGTGCCGCCGCACCCGACAGCACCGGCACCAGGACCGCGGCCACGGCGAGCAGACCCGCTCCGGCCGCCTCGGGGTCCGGGGTCCCGCGCCCGGCCGGCCGCGCGGCATGGGGCGTGCGGCCGACCGCACGCCGCTCGGAAGCGGGCGGTGTGCGTGTCTCAGTGGTCTTCGGCGTCTTCGGCGTCTTCGGTTCCTCCGGGCGTACGTGCAGCCCGAGCAGGGCCGCCAGCAGCCGGCGGCGGAAGGACATCCCGGCCCAGCGCAGGGGGGAGACGCCGACGCCGCGGCCCCCGGCACCCAGCACGGCGGCCCCGAAGCGGTGGCCCGGACCGGGCGCGGCAGAGCGGCGCTCGGCGGCCCCGGCGCCGGAGCGGGGGAAGGCGGGTGCCGAGCGTCGCCTCCCGGACGACGGCGCGGCAGCGGAGGCCGCGGACCGGGACGCCTGGTCGCGGTGTTCCTCGCGGACCTTCACGTAGTGCGCGTACTCGGCCGCCGCGGTCGAGGTGATGAGGCCGGTGGCGGCCAGCGCCATGGTGCGCAGCTCGTCGGTGTCGAGCCTCTCTCCGACGGCCCGCAGCTCCGGCCGTTCCCGGGCGGCGAGGAGCACGTCGTCGAGGAGGCGCTCGTACTCGGGGCGGTCCTCCCTCAACAGGTGTACGTGGCTGTTCACGGGCCCTCCTCCCCGAGTGCCGGCCCCTGCTGCCATCGTGGCGCGCCTCGACCGTCGAGGCCAGGCCCCCTTCCGTCGGACGGGTCGGCGCGGAAGGGGACGTCACCGGTCCGCCGGGGGTCCGGGAGCTGCGGCTGCTCCGCGGGGAGTTCGCCGCTCGGGGGCGCCGGGGGCTGGGAGTCCGCCGTGGCGGGCCGCACCGGCGAACGCATGCCACGGGCGGGGGAGTGCGGTCCTTCCCGCGGCGCGGTGGGCGGGGCCGGCTGTTCCTCGGCGAGTGCGGACGACCACGCGGGTCGGGGCGGCCGGCCGAGGGTGCCCGGGTCGCTCAGGGGGCCCGCCCCCACCGCCCCGCCGGCCACGGCCGTCGGGGCCTCGGTTTCCGCGACCGCCCCGGCGGGCTGCCGTTCGCCGGTCACCGCCTCGTTCACCGACTGGATGCGGCCCAGTTGGGTGAGCAGCATGGGGGCCGAGATTCCCACGACGAGGGCGGCGTACCCGCCGGTGATCTGCCCGGTGGTCCCGAACAGCACCGCCGCCCCGGCGCCCATCACGCTGTGCACGAGGGCCGCGGCGGTGTCGACGGCGGGGTCGAAGTAGGCCTTGAACCGCGGGGCCTCTCCTTCTGCGGCCTCCGCCGGGGTCAACTGCCGGTAGGCGCGGCGGTCGCCCTGCCAGGAGACGAACCGGGTGTACAGGTCCAGTGCGCCGCGCAGCAGGCCTCCCGCCGCCCCTAACAGGATCAAGGTCGGGACGTCCACGGTCTCCTCTGGATGTCGGCGCTGACGCCTGGTGGAGAGCTTCCGGTCACGGGGTGATCGTAGAGCCGCCGGTCCGCCCCGGGGAAGGGAGTTGATGTGCGCCGGGGCGGGAGCGGCCACGCCCCGGCCACTGTCCTGGGCCTCGGTCAGTCGCCCCGGCGTCCGATCAGGTGCAGCAGTCTCGCCGTGTGCTTGTACGGGGTGCGGCCGGCCGTCTCGATCTCCAGCCGCTCCAGGTGGGCGTAGTAGGCGGGGTCGTACTTGAGCGTGTCGTCCGGGATGTAGTCGCAGAACACCCGGATCCCGTAGTGGTGCACTTCCGAGCAGCCGAGGACGCGGAGCGCGTCGCCGAGCTCTTCCGCGGTGTGCAGCCGGAGTTCGGCGTCGAACATCTCGGTGTGGACGGTGTCGGCCCGCAGGGCGGTGAGGACGGCTTCGGGGTCCATCGTCCGCACCGCCGCCCGCAGGGGCTCCGAGTGGCGGTTCATGGCGATCACCGACACCAGACCGCCCTCCCGCAGCGCGCCGAGCGCCACGCCGAGGGTTCCCTCGGTGTCGGGCGTGTAGGGCAGCACGCTGTGGCAGAGGACGACGTCGAAGGCGCCGTACGCCAAGTGGTCCGGCAGCGCGGCGACATCCGCCTCGACGCAGGTGATCCGGTCGGTCAGGCCCGCCGCGGCGGCGCGTCGGGTCGCGGTCGCGAGCATGACCGGGGCGTGGTCGACGACGGTCACCCGGTGGCCGCGCGCGGCGAGCCGCACCGCGTCGCCGCCGTCGCCGCCCCCGAGGTCGAGGACCCGCAGGGGGCGGTCCTCGTCGAGGTGGCGGCCGAGGTCGGCCTCGGCCACGGCGTACCGCAGCCGCCCCCACGGCGCGTCCTGCCACTCCTGCCAGGCGGGGACCGCCGTATCGAACTTCTCGTGGTCAGCCATCCGCCGACACTATCCCCCGCCCTCCGGAAGGGGTCGGCTTCCGGAGGGCGGGGGACGGGGGGAGAGGCGGGGAGGTGGCCTACAGCCAGGTGCCGAAGCGCCGGATGTACAGCGTCTTCACCAGCTGCGTGAGGGCGCAGTACGCGAGCAGTACGCCGATCAGCCACGGGAAGTACCCGGCCGGCAGGGCCACGAAGCCGAGGCTCTCCGCGAGCGGTGAGAACGGGAGGTAGAGGCCGGTCAGCACCGCGAGGACCGTCATCACCATGACCGGCCAGGAGGCGCGGGACTGGACGAACGGGATCTTGCGGGTGCGGATCATGTGGACGATCAGGGTCTGCGACAGCAGTCCTTCGACGAACCAGCCGGACTGGAAGAGCGCCTGCTCGGCCGGGGTGTTCGCGGCGAACACGTGCCACATCACGAGGAACATGGCGATGTCGAAGATCGAGCTGATCGGGCCGATGGTGACCATGAACCGGCCGATGCCCTTGGCGTCCCAGTTCCGCGGCTTGCGCAGGTACTCCTCGTCCATGCGGTCCCACGGGGTGGCGAGCTGGGCGATGTCGTACACCAGGTTCTGCACCAGCAGCATGATCGCGAGCATCGGCTGGAACGGGATGAACGCGCTGGCGACGAGCACCGAGAAGACGTTGCCGAAGTTCGACGACGCGGTCATCTTGATGTACTTGATGGTGTTGCCGAAGGTCGTGCGGCCCTGGATCACGCCCTGTTCGAGGACGGTGAGGTCCTTCTCCAGGAGGATGATGTCGGCGGACTCCTTGGCGATGTCGACGGCCGTGTCGACCGAGATGCCGACGTCGGCGTCGCGCAGCGCGGCGGCGTCGTTGATGCCGTCGCCGAGGAAGCCGACCGTGTGGCCGTCCGCCTGCAGGGCACGGACGATCCGCGCCTTCTGTACGGGGTTGACCTTGGCGAACACGGCGGTGCGCGTGGTCAGTTCGCGCAGCTCCGCGTCGTCGAGGCCGTCCAGTTCCGCGCCGGTGACGACGTGGCCCACGTCCAGGCCGACGTCCGCGCAGACCCGCGCGGCCACCAGCTCGTTGTCACCGGTGATCACCTTCACCGCGATGCCCTTGTCGGCGAGACCCGACAGGGCGGCCGCGGCGTCGGCCTTCGGCGGGTCGAGGAAGGCGAGGAAGCCGACCAGGGTGAGGTCCGACTCGTCCGCCACGGTGTACGCGCTCCGCGGCGAGGACAGCGTACGGGTGGCCACCGCGAGGACCCGCAGGCCCTGGCGGTTGTCGTCCTGCGCGATGCGGGTGACCTGCGCCCGCAGCCGCTCCGTGAGCTCGACGGTCTCGCCCCGGTCCCGCACGCGGGTGCAGAGGGCGAGGACCTCCTCGACGGCGCCCTTGGTGATCAGGATGTGCTCGGGGGCCCCGGCGGGCCCGTCCTGCCCGTCCGTTTCGAGGAGGCCGTTGCGGTTGAGGACCACGGACATGCGCCGGCGTGCGAAGTCGAAGGGGATCTCGTCGACCATCGAGAACCGCGCGTCGACGACAACCTCCTCGGCCTCGTCGACGCGGTCGACGACCGCCTGGTCCATGAGGTTCTTCAGCCCCGTCTGGAAGTGCGCGTTGAGGTAGCCGTACTCCAGGACCTCCCGGTCCTCGTCGCCGTGGACGTCGAGGTAGCGGTCGAGGACGATCCGGTCCTCGGTGAGGGTGCCGGTCTTGTCCGTGCACAGCACGTCCATCGCGCCCAGGTTCTGGATCGCGTTCAGCCGCTTGACGACGACCTTCCGCTTCGCCATGGCGACGGCGCCGCGCGCCAGGTTGGCGGAGACGACCATCGGCAGCATCTCGGGGGTCAGGCCGACGGCGACGGCGATGGCGAACAGGAAGGCCTCGTCCCAGTCGCCCTTGGTCAGACCGTTGATCGCGAAGACGACCGGCACCATCACCAGCATGAAGCGGATCAGCAGGAAGCTGACCTTGCGCACGCCGGTGTCGAAGGTGGTCTGCGGGCGCTCGCCGACGAGGGAGCCGGCCATCGAGCCGAAGTAGGTGTCGGAGCCGGTCGCGACGACGACACCGGTGGCGGTGCCGGAGGTCACCGACGTACCCATCAGGCAGAGGTTGCCGGCCCCGATCGGGTCGGTCGTCCCCGGCTGTCCGTGGTCGACGCCCCGGATGTCGTCCTTGGCGACCGGCAACGACTCGCCGGACAGGGCGGCCTGGGAGACCATCAGGTCCTTGGCGGCGATCAGCCGCAGGTCGGCCGGGACCAGGTCGCCGGCGGCCAGTTTCACGAGATCGCCGGGGACGACCCGGTCCATGCCGACCTCGCAGGGCGTGGGCGCGCTGCTGCGGCCGGCCCTCCGCACCACGGCGGTGGTCGTGGTGACGAGCTGCTTCAGCGCGTCGGCGGCGCGGCCGGAGCGGTACTCCTGCCAGAACCGCAGCACCCCGCTGATCAGCACCATCACCGACAGGATGACGACGCCCGGGTCGGCGGGGTCCTGCCAGTACATGACGGCGGCCAGGAAGACCAGCACGGCGATGAAGGGGTTGGCGTACGCCTTCGCGAGCTGGACGTACCAGCGCGGCGCGCGCTCCTGGGCCACCGTGTTCGCACCGTGGCGCTCCAGGCGGGCGGCGGCCTCGGCCCGGCTGAGGCCGTTGCGGGTGGCGCCGAGGTCCCGCAGCACGCGGTCGCCGGGGTGGACGCTGAGTTCGACGAGCCGGGCGCCGACCCGGCGGGTCCGGGCCTCCAGCTCGGCTGCCTTGCGCTCGCGGCGGGTACGGGTGCCCCGGCCCGGCGGAGCGAGCTTCTCAGGGGTGAGCATGGTCATGGCGAATCCTCCCTCCGGGTCCCCGGGCACGCCGAAGCGACGCCGGGACACGGAGCGGTCGTGGACGCACGGACGACGCGAAGCGCCCGGGCGACGGATAGGGACGGGTGATGTGGGTACGCGGTCGACGCACGGGTCGACTCGGGCTTCGGGGCGCGGGTCGGCACACGCGTCGGCAGACGCGCGTCACGCACGGCGGGCGGTGCACGCGTCGGTACGCATGGCCATGGGTACGGTGATGCGCAAGGCGATACGTGCGGATCCACGCACACCCGTACACGCGTGGGTGCCCGTCAGAGGGTCACGTACGGGAAGGCGTCGCGGAGGAGCGGCGCGGGGGAGTTGCCGGAACGGGCCGGGAACGGCCGGGCCCCGAGGGGCGTCGAGACGCCTGGGTCAGCCGACCGGCAGGGTGCGGCAAGGACTTCCTTCGGGACTCATCCCGAACACCTCCTCGCCTCGCACCGACACGACCGTCGCCCCACCGCACGTGACGTGCGGCCCGGGAGCCCGAAGGCTCTACCTCGCGGCGACACCTCGACCGTACCCCATGCCGAAGCGGCACCGATCGGGACCAAAGTCCCGCACGGACCGGGTCGTACGTCCGCGACGGGCGCCTGACCAGCGGCTTCGTGGCCGGGGCGGTGCTGAGGAACCGTCACGGAATGGTCGGTCCTCTACCGATGGCGGTGATGTGGGCATGTCGGTGGGGCTTCGTAGGATGCGCTCGGGCCTAGTCGATCATGTGTCGACCGCGGCCCTGCCGCCTCCCTTCCACCTGCCTGTTCGAGGAGTTCCGAGAGTGAGACGCATACGCCGCATCACGGCCCTGACCGTTGCGCTGGGCGCACTGGTCACCGTTGCGCCCGCGACCGCCACGGATGCCGCGTCCACGGACGCCGCGGCGACCGCCCCGGTGGGCCGCATGCCGCTGGGGCCCGACGACCTGGTGACCGTGGCGAAGCCCGCGCAGACGCCGGCGGAGGGGATCACGTACGAGAAGTACACCCAGGGCCGGGCCACCGACGTGTGGTCGGTCGAGGTGCTCATCAAGCAGCCCTCCACCTGGTCGGCCGGCCGCAAGGAGAACGCCGACGCCGTGGTCGCCGCACTGCAGGCCAAGCAGTTCGCCGCCCGGGTGGACACGTGGGAGCTCCCGGCCGGACCGGGCGTCGGGGCGGGCCTGCCGCGCCAGTACACGGTGCGCGTGGGCGCCTTCGCCCCCGATCGCTCGGCGGACGCCGCGGCACTGCTGAAGTCCCTGCAGGCGGCCGGATTCACCGGGCGGACCGTCTACACGGCGCAGGACGGCAACCCGAGCACGGGCCCGTGGGAGGTGCGGGTGGTGCGGGTCGACCCGTCGGCCGCCCTCACCTTCAAGGCTGTCCACGGAAGCGACGTCGCCCGCGCGGAGACGGTGCGGGACATGGGCGCGGCGGCCGGCGCCCTCGTCGCGGTCAACGGCTCCGACTTCGACATCGACTCCCCGAACAACCCCGCCTTCTCCGACTACGACGGCGACCCGCAGGGTCTCTACGTGCGCAGCAAGGACCTGCTCAGCGAGGCCAACAACGGCCGCACCGCGCTGCTCCTCGAAGGAACGGGTGCCCGGGTCCGGGTCGACGAGGTCAGCACGCGGACCCAGGTGACCGCGCACGACGGCGCGGTCAAGGTGATCGACGGCATCAACCGCGCGACCGGACGCAACGTGGGCTGCGGCGGTGTCGGCGACGACCGCCGCAGGAACGCGAAGGACGAACTCGTCCTCGAACTCCGGCCGGTGCGCAACACGCTGTGCGTCGACCCCGACGAGATCGTCGTCTTCCGTCCGGAATGGGGCACCGACACGCCCTCTCCGGCGGCGGGCGACAGCGTGGACGTCGTCATGGACGGCAACTGGGTCGTCACCGGCCTCCGCCAGCCCGCCGGCGGCCCCGTCCCCGCGGGCGGCCGCGTCATGCAGGGGATCGGCGCGGGCGCGGACTGGCTGCGCGCCCACAGCACGGTCGGCAAGGCGTTCAAGCCGGGTACGAGCATCACGGACTCCCAGGGCGCGTCGGTGAGCGGGTCCGCCCTGTCCGCCGTGGCGGGCGGCGGCCCCGCGCTCGTCCGCGACGGGGAGATCCTGGTGAACGCCGACGCCAACGGGATGCTCAACCCCGACACGAACGTCGTGACGAGCGGCGTCGTGCAGCGCCATCCCCGCACCCTCGCCGGGGTCACGGCCTCGGGGGAGCTGCTCCTCGTGAACGTCGACGGACGGCTGCCGCAGACCAGCGTCGGCGTCACCGTCCACGAAGCCGCGGCCGTCATGAAGTGGCTCGGCGCGAAGGACGCGCTCAGCCTCGGCTCCGGGGGCGACACGACCCTGCTGATCAACGGCACCCTCTACAACCGCCCCATGGACAGCTGGCAGGCGGCCGCGTCCGTCGAGCGCAAGGTCGGCAACGCGGTCGTCGTCGTCCCGCGCTGACCTCGCGGCACGCGGTCACGGGGTTACGGGCCCTCGCCGTCACGGGCCTTGAGGCCAACGCCCCATCGGGGCCACGCGGTCACACGGAACGCGATGCCGCGCCGGGCGCCGGTGCGCCGCCCAGCACCGCCGGTACGGAGTCGCGCAGAGCCCGGGTGAGGGCGGCGACCGCGGGGTGCGGGGCCGCGCCGCCGCGGAAGGCGACCCTGGTGCGCCGCCGTACCGGGAGCGGCGTGAGGCGCACGTCCGGCGGGGGCGCCAGCGCCCCCAACTGCGGGACGACCGCCACGCCCTGGCCGGCCGCCACGAAGGCCAGCACGGTGGCGAACTCGTCCACCTGATGCCGTACCCGGGGCGCGAACCCGGCGGCCCGGCAGACCCGTTCGGTGACGGCGCGGCAGAGGGTGTCCGGCGCCGACACGATCCAGGGCGCGTCCCGCCAGGGGGTGAGGGCCGAGAGGTCGCCCGGACCTCCCGAGGCCCGGCCGGAGTCCGCCCCGGCCCCGGGCTCGGCCCCGGGCTCGGCCCCGGGCTCGGCCCCAGGCTCGGCCCCGGGCTCGGGCTCGGCCCCGGCCCCGGGCTCGGCCCCAGGCTCGGCCCCGGGCTCGCGCGTGGCGAGGAACATGGCCTCCTCGCACAGCGGCTCCTCCGCGAGCCCCGGTTCGAGCGCCGCCGGCACCAGGTCGTAGCCGTGGACGAGTGCCACGTCCAGGTCCCCCGCGCGCAGGGCGTGCGCCACGCCGGCCGGGTCCACCTCCGAGACCATCGGTTCGAGCGCCGGGTGCCGGGCGGCGAGCAGCACCAGCGCCCCCGGCAGGATGGCACGGGTCGCGGTCGGGAAGGCGCCGATGCGCAGCGGCCCCGCCGGACCGCCGCGCGCCTCGGCGAGCTCGGCGGAGGCCAGTTCGAGGCGTTCGAGCACCGCCTCGGCGTGCCGGACCAGCTTCTCCCCGGCGGGCGTCAGCCGCACCCGCCGCCCGGTCCGTTCGAGCAGCGGCACCCCGGCCTCCCGCTCCAGGGTGCCGAGCTGCTGCGACACGGCGGACGGGGTGAAGGCCAGGGCTTCCGCGACGGCGGCGATGGTCCCGCGCAGGGCCAGTTCGCGCAGCAGGCGCAGGCGTCGTACATCGAGCATCAGCTCAGCTTACGTTTCGGATCGGAAAAGCGAACTGGACCTGAGGGGTCCGGCGCGCCCACCCTCGTTCCATGGCACATGCACAGGACTTCAGCCCCTACGGGATCCACGTCCCCCTCATCACGCCCTTCGCGCGCGACGGCCGCCCCGACCTCGACGCCCTGGCCGGCCTCGCCCGCTCCGTCCTCGACGACGGCGCCGCCGGCATCGTCGCGCTCGGCACGACCGGAGAGGCGGGCGCGCTCGACGCGGACGAGCGCCGGGCCGTCGTCGACACCTGCGCGCGGGTCTGCCGCGAGCGCGGCGCCCAGCTCGTGGTCGGCGCGTCCGGCGGCGCCACGGCCGCCGTCGGCCGGGACCTCGCCGGCCTCGGGCGGTGGCCGGAGGCCCGCGCCGCCCTGGTCACCGTGCCCGCCTTCGTGCGGCCCTCGCCGGAAGGAGTGCTGGCCCACTTCGCACGGCTCGCCGCGGACAGCCCCGTACCGCTGGTCGCCTACCACATCCCGTACCGCACCGGCCGGCCGCTGGACGCCGCCACCCTGCGCGCGCTCGGGAGCGTGCCGGGTGTCGTCGGGGTGAAGTACGCGACCGGCTCCGTCGACGAGGACGCCGTCACCCTCCTCGGCGACCTGCCGCCGGACTTCGCCGTACTGGCCGGCGACGACGTCTTCGCCTCGCCGATGCTCGCCCTCGGCGCGAGCGGCGGCATCCTCGCCTCGGCGCACCTGGCCACCGGCCGCTTCGCGGAGCTCGTCGAGGCCTGGCGGACGGGCGACACGGTACGGGCCCGCGGGCTCGGCCACCGGCTGGCCCGGCTGTCCGCACTGCTCTTCGCCGAGCCCAATCCCACCGTCGTCAAGGGCGTCCTGCACGCCCAGGGGCGCATCCCCACCCCGGACGTCCGGTTGCCGCTGCTCCCGGCCGGGGAGGAGTCCGTCGCGGCGGCCCTGAGGGAGGCGGTGGAGGCGGTGGAGCCGCTGGGACGTGGCCTCGTCCCGCCTGCCGATCCGGGTCCCGGCCTCGGCGCCGAGGGGACGGCCGCCGCCGCGCCGGCCGCCAGGAGGTAGCGGCGCGGACCGGGCCGTCCCGCCCGGCCTGCTTGTCCGCCCCTCCGGCCGCCCTTACCGTGCCGACGTGGACCTCTTCTCCCGTTCCTGGTCGGCCCTGCTCTCGGCGGTCGCCGACACCCCGGACGAGGACTTCGCGCGGCCCTCCGGCTGTGCCGGCTGGCTCGTGCGGGACCTGGTGTGCCACCTGGTCATCGACGCCCAGGACGTCCTCATCACCCTGGCCACCCCCGCCGCGACCGCGCCGACCGTGGACGCGTACACCTACTGGAAGCTGGTCGAACCGCCGACCGGCGACGATCCGCTGGACGCCCTGATCCCCCGGCTGGCCGCCGCCTACGGCGACCCCGGGCTGCTCAGGTTCCACCTGGACGACGTGGGGTCCGCGGCGGGCCGGGCCGCGGAACTCGCCGACCCCGACGCCCGCGTGGGCACCCGCGACGAGGTGCTGACGGTCGGCGACTACCTCTCCGCGTACGTCCTCGAATGGACCCTGCACCACCTCGACCTGACCGCCCACCTGCCGTCGGCGGCGCGGCCCCCCGCCGCGCCGCTCGCGGCGGCACGCGCCTCGCTGGAGCGGATCGCGGGGACCGTGTTCCCGGCCACCTTCACCGACGAGGACGCGCTGCTGGTCGGCACCGGTCGCCGCACCGCGACCGGCGCGGAGGCGAGCGCCCTCGGACCGTTCGCCGCGCGGCTCCCGCTCGTCCTCGGCTGAGCGGGGGCCGGGCCGTCCGGGGGACGTCCCGAGGTCAGCAGGTGGCTCCGGCCGCCTGCCGGATCAGGTGGGCGACGACGTCGGGGTGGGACATCATCGCCACGTGAGAGGAGTCGATCTCGATCGTGTGGGACTTGGCCCGCTCGGCCTCGAACCGCTCCAGGTCGGGTGCGATCGCCTTGTCCTGCCGGGCCACCAGGAACCAGGACGGAATCGTCTTCCACGCCGCCGCGGTCGCCTTCTCGGCGAACCCCGCGGCCGTCACGGGGCGCTGTTCCGTCGCCATGATCCGGGTCTGCTCCTCGGGCAGGTCGGCGGCGAACACGCCGTGGAACCTGTCGTTCTGGATGTACAGGTCCGTCCCGCTGCCGGTGCCGTCGGTGTACGGGACGGGCCTGATGGCCGTCCCCAGCTCGCTGCCCGGGAACTTCTCGGAGAGCTCGGCCGGGGACTCCCCCTTGTCCGGCATGAAGGCGGCGACGTAGACGAGCGCCTTGACGTTGGCGTTGCCGGCCGCGGCGCCGCTGATCACCGCGCCGCCGTAGGAGTGTCCGGCCAGGACGATCGGGCCCTCGATGCTCTTGAGGACGCTCGCCACGTACGTGGAGTCGTTGCTCAGGCCGCGCAGCGGGTTCGGCGGGGCGACGACCGGATAGCCCTCGTGCTGGAGCCGGTCGACCACGTCGTTCCACCCCGACGCGTCGGCGAACGCGCCGTGCACGAGGACCACCGTCGGCTTGGCGCCGTGGCTCCGCGGGGCGGGCGAACCTTCATTCGCCGCGGCGGGCCCGGCGGCCCACGCGGACGAGGTCAGCAGGAGCGCCAGGGCCCCCGCCCGACGGACGCGGCGGAGGCTCGGGTCCCGCCGACGGGTCTGCCCGCGCCCGTCGTGACACCCTCGGCGCCCGCCCGCCATGACGCCCCTCCCCGCGCCCGCCGCGACGGGAGAGGTGAGGGGTGAGGTGACGGGCGCGGCGACGGGCGCGGTGAGGGCCGCCACGGCGAGCAGGGCCCGGAGCGGCCCCAGGGTGGGTCATTCCGCGCCAAGTGCGGGCCAATGTTGTCGGATTGCTGTCACGTCAGATCAACAACGTGTAACGAAAAGGGTCTTGCCGGGCAGAATCCTTCCCTCCGGTACCTGTGGCCTGGGATCTTGCGTCCACCCCACACATCACAGGACCCGGACGGCGCCACCAGCGTCTCCGGGCCATCGGAGGACGCATTGTTTTCCCACATATCCAGCAGGCTGAGACTCCCGATCGCGGCCGCTGCCGTCGTCAGCGCCGCCGTCGCCCTCGCCACCCCCGCCCAGGCCGCGCAGGCGACCGGACCCGAGGTCCCCGCCGCCACGGCGAGCACCCGGGCCGCGACCGCCCCGCAGACCACCGCGACCGCCGCCGGCGCCTGGGCCGCCGGCACCCGCGCCTACCTGGTGATCACCGCCCCCGGTGCCACCGCCTCCGCGCAGACGGCCGTCACCGCCAACGGCGGCACCAACTTCGCCGTCTACGACGCCATCGGCGTCATCGTGGCCCACTCCACCAGCGCCTCCTTCGCCGCCACCCTGCGCGGCGTCTCCGGTGTGCAGCAGGTCGGCGCGACCCGTACCTCCGACGTCCCCGCCGACGCCTACTCCCCGGCGCTGCCCGCGAACCCGACGCAGGCCACGACGACGCTGACCGAGTCCAACCGCTGGGACATGACCCAGATCAAGGCCGACCAGGCCTGGGCTGTCAGCACCGGTTCCTCCTCGGTCAAGGTCGGTGTGCTGGACACCGGCGTCGACGACCAGCACCAGGACATCGCGCCCAACTTCAACGCCGCCGACTCCGCCTCCTGCGCCTACGGCAAGGCGGACACCCGCGCCGGCGCCTGGCGTGACGTCGGCACCCACGGCACCCACGTCGCCGGCACGATCGCCGCCGCGAAGAACGGCAAGGGCGTCATCGGCGTCGCGCCGGGCGTGAAGATCTCCTCGGTCCGCATCGCGGAGCCCACCAGCAGCCTGTTCTTCGCCGAGAACACCATCTGCGGCTTCGTCTGGGCCGGTGACCACGGCTTCAAGGTCACCAACAACAGCTACTACACCGACCCGTGGCAGTTCAACTGCCCGGACAACGTGGACCAGGCCGCCATCATCGAGGGCGTCCGCCGTGCCCAGGCGTACGCCGAGGGCAAGGGCTCGCTCCAGGTCGCCGCCGCCGGCAACTCGAACTACGACCTGGCGAACAAGACGACCGACTCGGAGAGCCCCAACGACTCCACCCCGGTCACCCGCACCATCACCAACGCCTGCATCGACATCCCGACCGAGCTGCCGGGCGTCGTGACCGTCGCCGCGCAGGCCAGCGGCGGCGCCAAGGCCTCGTACTCCAACTTCGGCAACGGCGTCATCGACGTCGCCGCGCCGGGCGGCGACGGCGCCACCCAGGTCTACTCGACGCTGCCGGGCGGCAAGTACGGCAACATGAGCGGCACCTCGATGGCCTCCCCGCACGTCACCGGCGTCGCGGCCCTGATCGCCAGTGCCAACCCGACCTACACGCCGGCGGACATCCGCGCCGCGCTCGCCACCCAGGCGAACGACAAGGCCTGCCCGTCCGACACCCGCTGCCAGGGCACCACGGCCAAGAACGGCTTCTTCGGTGAAGGCGCGGTCGACGCCCTGAAGGCGGTCGGCGGCGGCACCACGCCCCCCACCGGCCCGTACTTCGAGAACCTCAACGACGTCACCATCGTCGACAACGCCACCGTCGAGAGCTCCATCGCGGTCTCCGGCGTCACCGGCAACGCCCCCGCCACCCTCAAGGTCGGCGTGGACATCAAGCACACCTACCGCGGCGACCTCGTGCTCACCCTCGTCGCCCCGGACGGCACGGTGTACCCGCTGGAGGACTTCTCCAACAGCGACAGCGCCGACGACGTCCTGAAGACGTACACCGTCAACGCCTCCTCCGAGGTGGCCAACGGCACCTGGAAGCTGCGCGTCCAGGACGTCGCCAGCCAGGACACCGGCCGCATCGACGCCTGGAACCTCACCTTCTGAGGCACTGAACGGGCGCGGTCGCAGCAGCGGCCGAATCGAGCAGCGCCCCGCCCCCGCCGTGAACACCACGGCAGGGGCGGGGCGTTCGCCGTTCCCGGAGCTCAGTCGAGCGGGTCCAGCGTGAGGAACGCCTGCCGCGGATCGCCCTCGTGGACCAGCGACTCCTGCGCGCCGACGTCGTCGAAGGCGAAGCCGTACGCCTTGCCGTCGGCCATCTGGGCGTGCACCGCGCGGGAGTAGTGGTTGGTCACCGCGTCCTGGTAGAAGCCCGCCGGTGAGGTGTCCGGCTGGCGGGGGTTGGTCAGCAGGGTCGAGCGGTTGTAACCCGCGCAGAGCGTACGGGAGATGGGACCGCGCACCTGGTCGTTCGGGGCGTCCAGGAGCTTGTGGCAGCCGAAGACGCTGTCCGAGTCGGGCTTGCGGAACGAGGTCACGACCGCGCCCGAGGCGTCGGTGAAGTTCATCGTGTCGCCGGACACCCGGCCGTGGTACGCGAGCGACGGGCGGTCCGCGAAGGGCGTCACGGTCAGCGTCGTTCCGGCGTACCGGGCCCAGACGCGGTCGACGTAGCCGGCCATCGCGTCCCGTGGCAGCGCGCCCGCCTCGATGCCGTGGCCCGGCGCGAGCGCGCGCAGCGGGGTGCCGTCGGACCGCGTCCGGATCAGCCCCGCCCAGCCGCCGGGCTGGGCGCGCAGCGCGTCGAAGAAGCCGCGGTAGCCGCCGGGCTTGAGGTGCCCGGTGGTCGCCACGGCGCCGTCCGGCCGCTTCACGCCGACGGCGTACGGCGCCGAGAACATGTCGACCTGGGTGCTGTTGATCCACAGCCCGCCGCCGTCGAGCGTGTACTCCGACCAGTTGAAGAGGATGTCCCGGTTGGGGTCGCTCGGGTTCTGGACGGCGGGCTGCACGAGCCCGCCCGTGGCCACCTGGAAGACCAGCTTCTTCCCGTAGCTGAAGTAGACCCGCCCCGAGAACCTGGGCATCCGCAGGGTGAGGGACCGCCCCGCCGCCGGGCCCGGGATGGAGGCGTCGGGCGCCGGTACGGGGACGGGGCCGCCGGCCGGCCAGGGGTGGAAGGCACCGGCCGCGTCGGCCCAGCCCTGCCGGCCCGTGGAGAGCTCGGTGCCGAGGTTGTAGAGGTAGACCGGCTCGGTGCGGCGGGAGTCGTTCGTGACGGTGAGGGGGATGGTGGCGGGAACGGCCGCCGCCGCCCCGGTGACGGCTCGGCCGATGGCGGTCTCGGCGGTGGCCCGAGCGCTGGGGGAGGGCGCGACGAGCGCCGCGACGGCGGCCACGGGGGTGAGGAGGGCGAGGGCGGTCCTGCGCCGGGTGGGGGAGGGCACGGGGGCTCCTTGGGGGGACGGACCGAGTGGGGGGAATCCGCTGTGAGAGCGCTCTCAGAATGTGAGCGTCACCCTCGCCCTGTCAAGGTTCCGGGATGGAGGAGGGGTGCTCAACCTCCCCTCCCCGCACGGAGGTTGTGTGATCAGCGCCAGGCGGGATGGCCCTCCGGGGCGCTGCCGGTCGTCAGCCTGCGCTCGCCCGTTCCGTCCGCGCGCACCGCCCAGACGGCCGGCGTCTCGTACGGGCCGCGGACGAAGGCCAGCCAGCGTCCGTCCGCCGACCACGCCGGATCCATCTCGTGGGCCCCGGTCACCACCAGCGGCCGGTCGCCCGTCCCGTCCGTGCCCACCAGGCGGATGTCGCCCTTGGTGCCGCCCTGGTACGTGCCCGCCGTGTACGCGAAGGTACGGCCGTCCGGCGACCAGACGGCGTCCAGTGCCGGGTGCGGCAGGCGCGTCACCTGGCGCGGGGCCCCGTCGGGGGCGGACGGGTCCACCACGTGGATCTGCCAGTCGCCCGGAGTGGTCTCCAGGGAGACCGCGATCCGGGTCCCGTCCGGCGACCAGGCGGGGTCCTCCACGCGCCGGGTGCCGCTGGTGAGCTGCCGCGCGGAGCCGTCGGCCACGTCGACCGCGTACAGCTGCTGCACCCCGTCCTTCTTGCGCAGCACGGCGAGCCGGGAGCCGTCGGGGGACCAGGAGACGCGGCCGCCCGAGATCTCCGCGATCCGGCGCTCGCCGGAGCCGTCCGCGTTCGCCGTCCACACGGCCGTGCCCCCGGGCGTGACCCGGGTGAAGGCGAACGACCGCCGGTCGGGAGCCCATTGCGGCAGGACGTCGCAGGTCCCGTCGGGCAGCAGGCGCCGGGGCCGGTCCGTCGCCGCGGGCCGGACGGCGATCGCCCCGTGGCAGGCCTTGGGCCAGCCGGGTGCGGTGTCCTGCCGTACGAGCAGCGGCGCGGTCGGGAACGCGGCGGGTCCCGGGGTTCCGGACGACGCGCCGGTCTTCGGCTTGTCCCCGCCGCCCGGGGCGCCGGTCCACGGCTGCCAGACCAGGAGGCCCGCGGTGGCGCCGACGCCGCACACGAGCAGAGCGGCGACGACGGCGGTGCGCCGGGCCGGGCGCCGCCCCTCGCGCGGCCCGCCGGAGCCGGAGCCGGAGCCGGGGAGCGTGGGGGTCGGGGCGGGGAGGGGTTCCGTTCCGGCCGTGCCGTCCGCGGGTCGCACGGGGACGGTGACGGGCGGTTCCGGGGCCGCGACGGTCACCGCGGGTTCCGGTGACGGCTCCGGCCGGGCGTCGGGAGCGCCCTGCTGCGCGCCGTGCCCGACTCCGTACGGGGATCCGTGCTCGGCACCGTGTCCGGCGCTCTGATCGGCGCCCCGCTCGCCACGTTGCCCGGCGCCGTACGGAACGCCCTGCTCGGCGCCCTCGTCGGCGCCCCGCTCAGCGCTCTGGGGCCCGCCGAGCAGCCGTGTGGCCTCGGCCGGCAGCCAGCCCCCGTCCGCCTGGTGCCGGACGGTCAGCGACTGGAGGAAGGCGGTGGGGGCGGGTCTGTCCCCCGGGTCCTTGGACAGGCAGGCCAGGACGGGGGCGCGCAGCGACGCCGGGACGGCGCTCAGGTCGGGCTCCTCGTGCACCACCCGGTACAGCCGGGCGGCCGACGGCCCGTCGCCGAACGGCGAGCCGCCGGCCGCCTCGGCGAGGACCACCCCGAGCGCGAACATGTCCACGGCCGGGGTGATGGCACCGCCCATGAGCTGCTCGGGCGCGAGATAGCCGGGCGTGCCGACCTGGAACCCCGTCTGGGTCAGGGCGGCCGTGCCGTCCAGGGCCCGCGCGATGCCGAAGTCGATGACGCGGGGGCCGTCCTCGGCGATGATGATGTTGGCGGGCTTGAGGTCGCGGTGGACCACCCCGGCCCGGTGGATCGCCTCCAGGGCCTCCGCGAGGCCCGCGGCGAGGACGGTGAGGCTGTCCTCGGGGAGGGGCCCCACCCGGTCCAGGACCGCGCGCAGGGTCGGCCCGGGGACGTATGCCGTCACCAGCCAGGCGGGGTCGGCGTGCGGGTCGGCGTCGACGACGGGGGCGGTGTGGAAGCCGCCGACCTGCCGGGCCGCCTGCACCTCACGGGCGAAGCGGCGCAGGAACTCCGGGTCGGTGCCCAGCTCGGGGCGGACGACCTTGACGGCGACCGCCCGGCCGGACTGCGAACGGCCGAGGTAGACGACGCCCATGCCGCCCTGGCCGAGGCGCCCGACCAGTCGGTATCTGCCCCCGCCGACCGACTCCGGGTCGTTCGACTCCAGCGGCTTCATGCTGCCCCCTCGCGCGATGTACCGGGACAGGATCGCGCCCGGCGGGGCGATCAGTCCAGCGAGTGCTCCTCCCAGGTCTCGTCGTCGGGGTCGAACTCGGTGTGCGCGGACTCCCAGGTGGCCGAGGCGAGCTCGACGCCGGGGACGGCGCCGAGGAGGGCGACCGGGTCGATGAAGTGGGCGAGGGAGCCCGAGGGGTCCACGTCGATGGCCTCGACGGCCTGGGCGCGCTCGTCCTCCTCGAGGTACTCGTCGTCCTTGACCTGGGTGAGGGCGGCGGCCTTGAGCGCCTCCTCGTCGGTGATCTCGGCGACGAGTTCGATGGTGACGCGCACGTAGCGCGGAGTGGACTCGGAAGGGTCGGTGCTGGTCATCCGGGCAGCTTAGGCGACGGGAGCCGCACGCGCGCCCCCCGGGCGTCCCTCCGTTCGAAGGTCCGGCACCGGGACCGTACGATCGGTGGCGGCTCTCCCGGTGGGCGGGCCCGGGCCGGTCCGAAGGACACGGCCCAGGGGATCCGGGGGAGCGATGGAGCGGGGAGGCCCGGGGACGGACTTCGACGTGGAGACGGCGCCGTACGGACGCCGTGTCCCGGTGCGGAGGCTGCCGCGGCATCCGCAGCGGACCCGTCCGGGGTCGCTCGGGGGCTTCTTCCTCGCGGCCACGCGGCCGGACGCGGCTCAGCCGGGGTCGGACAGGGGCCGGGCCACGACCCCCTGAGGGGCCTCCTGGTGGCCGCCGGAGGCGAGGACGCGCACCTCGTCGCGGTCGCTGATCTCGGCGCGGATGATGCCGGTCGGATCGGCGTACACGGGGTGTCCGCCGGGCCCCTTGGCGGCGGTCCGCGCGACGACCACGAGGTCCTCCGCGGCGCCGTCGCCGCCGGAGAACACCAGCTCGTACCTGCGTGCGCTCACCCGGCTCATTTTACGCTTCCTCGCAGGCCGGGGCCTTTCCGACGGCCTCCGTGGGAGGGTTTCCGGACGCCTGGGGGTCCTGGCCGCCGAGCGCGTCGACCAGCTCGGCGAGGGCGGTGCCCAGGGCCCGCACGCCCGGACCCGCCGGGCCTCCCGGTTCGGTCATGTACCCGTCGCGGCGGATCTCCACCATCAGCGCGCCGACCCGCGGGTCGCGCCGGTAGTGGGCCAGGGGCACGTACGTGCCCGCGAAGGGGCTGTCCGTGCCGACCTCGCCGAACCCGGCGAACGCATTCCGGGCCGCCGCGAGCAGCGCGGGCGGCGTGTGGAAGGCGTCCGTGCCGAGGCAGACCGACGGGCGGGGGCCTTCGCCGTGCAGTTCGTACGGGAGGGTCCTCGTCGGGTACGAGTGGACGTCCACGATCACCACACGGCCGGCCGTCTCCAGGCGTTCGGCGACCGCGTCGGCCATCGCCCTGGCGTACGGGTGGAAGTAGCGGTCGAGGAGCGGCGCCGGGTCGAAGCCGTCCGGCCGCAGCTCGGCCCGGTGCGTGGTGCGGGTGTAGACCGCGCCCATCCCGACGGCCAGCATCTCCTCGCGCTCGTCCGGGAACCGCTCGGGGTCGACGACCAGCCGGGAGAGCCGGTTGACGAACCGCCAGGGGGTGGTGCCGGCGCTCGCCGCGGCCTCGGCGGCGATGTCCTCCGTGTACGCGTCGGTGATGTGGTCCAGTTCGCGCTCCAGCTCCTCGTCGCCGAGGACGATGCCGGCGCGGACCGCGTCCGGGATCACGCGCGAGGAGTGCGGCACGTGCAGCAGGACGGGGGAGTGCGCAGCGCCCGGGAGGAGCCGGTAGGAGGCGGTGGGCTGCGGCGGGCGGTCGGTCATCTGGCCTTTCCTCGGTCGGTGGGCCGGCGCGTGGGAAGTCGGCGCCGGGGTTACGGGAGTGCCGAGCCCCGGGCCGTGATCCAGAGCGTGTACCACTCCTCGTGGGTCAGCCGCGGCTCGCCGGCCGCCGCGTCCCGGCAGGCGCGGACGCGGGCCGGGTCGGTCGTGCCGACGACCGGGACGACGCGGGCCGGGTGCCGCTGGAGCCACCACAGGACGACGGTCTCCGGGGTCGTGCCCTTGGCCTCGGCCAGTTCGGCGACGAGCGCGGCCGTCGCGTGCTCCTCGGGGGTCTCCTGGCGTCCGGTGTAGCGGCCCTGGGCCAGCGGTCCCCAGGCCTGGAGGCCGATGCCGTGGGTGAGGCAGTGCTCGATCGTGCCCGCGGGGAAGCCGTTGGCCGCCGACGCCGGGGTGTTCACGAGCACGCCGTCCTCCAGCCAGTCCCGGCGCAGCAGGCTCATCTCCAGCTGGTTGGCGGTCAGCGGCAGGCTCAGCCGCTCCTGGAGGCGGGCGATCTGCGGCGCGTTCATGTTGGAGACGCCGAACCGGCGCACCAGACCCTGCCGGTGGAGCGACTCCAGGGCCTCCGCGACGTCCGCGGGGTCGGCGAGCGGGTCGGGGCGGTGCAGCAGGAGCACGTCGAGGACGTCGGTGCGCAGCCGGGTGAGGCTCTCCTCGACCTTCCGCACGATGGTGTCGCCGCGCAGGTCGTACATTCCGGGCCGGCCGCCCTCGGCGAGCCGGATGCCGCACTTCGACTGCAGGGTGATCCGCTCGCGCAGCCCCGGCGTACGGTCGAGGATCTCGCCGAAGACGGCCTCCGCCTTGCCGTGCCGGTAGATGTCGGCGTGGTCGAAGGCGGTGATGCCGCTGTCCAGGGCGGCGTGGACGGTCGCCTCGGCGGCGTCGATGTCGGCGGCGGTGTAGGGGCTCTCGTCCCAGCTCCCGCCGAGGCCCATGCAGCCGAGGACGAGGCGGTCGGTGCGGCGGTCGGACGTCTGATGTGCGGTCACGGGGCCAGCCTGCCACAGGGCGTCGGCCGCACCGGCGGCCCGGCCCCGCTCCTCCGCCCCCTCCCACCCCTCCGCACGCCCCCCGTCCCCCCGCCCCCCGACCCGTCCGGCCGGGCCGCTCAGCTGGGCCGGACGGGCGTCTCTGCGTCGCGCTCCAGCGCGGCCTCGCCCTCGGTGTCCAGGTGCGGCAGCACCCGGTCGAGCCAGCGCGGGGTCCACCAGGCGCGGGCCCCGAGCAGGGTCATCACCGCGGGCACCAGGAGCAGGCGCACGATCGTGGCGTCGATGAGGACGCTCGCCGCGAGGCCGAGGCCCAGCATCTTGACCACGATGTTGTCGGAGACGATGAAGGCCGCGAAGACGCTGACCATGATCAGCGCGGCGCAGGTGATCACCCGGGCGGTGATCTCCAGCGCGTGCGCGACGCTCGCCTTGGAGTCGCCGGTGCGCAGCCACGCCTCGCGCACCCGGGACAGCAGGAAGATCTCGTAGTCCATGCTCAGGCCGAAGACGATCGCGAACATCATCATCGGTACGTAGCTCTCGACGGGCACCTTGCCGGAGACGCCGAGCGCCGGACCGCCCCAGCCCCACTGGAAGACGGCGACGACGACCCCGTACGAGGCCGCGATCGACAGGACGTTGAGCACGGCCGCCTTGACCGCGACGAGGAGGCCGCGGAACACGGTGAGGATGACCAGGAAGGCCAGGCCGACGACGACGGCGATGATCAGCGGCAGGCGGCTGGAGACGATGTCCAGGAAGTCGACCTGGGCGGCGGTGGTGCCGGTGACGTAGGTCTGCGCGTCGGTGCCGGCGACCGCCTGGGGGAGGACGTCGTCGACGAGGTGGTCGGTGAGCTGGGTGGTGCGCTCGTCCTGCGGGGCGGCGACCGAGTAGGCCGTGCCGATGAGGACGTCGCCGTCCGGGGTGGCCTTCAGCTGGGTGATGGAGGCCGCGTCGGGGACGTCGGTGAGGGACTTCTGGAGTTGCGTGGCGAGCGCGGCCCGGTCCGCCTGCGGCACGTTCGTCTGGTCGACGACGAGGGTCAGCGGGCCGTTGGCGCCCGGTCCGAAGGCGGTGGAGATCAGGTCGTAGGCGCGCCGGTCCGTGAAGGACTTGGGGTCGGCGCCGTCGCCGATGTGGCCGAGCTGGATGAAGAACAGCGGGATGGCCAGGATGACGAGGGTCACGACTCCGCAGGTGAGGAAGGTCCAGGGGCGCCGCTCGACCCGCTGGGCGTAGCGGTGCCAGGTGCCGTGCGCCGTCGCGCCCGGCTCGGCGTCGGTCTCGGCGACCGGTTTGCGGACGTGGTAGCGGTCGATGCGGCGGCCGACGAGGCCCAGCATCGCGGGGACCAGGGTGAGGGCCGCGAGCACGGCGGTCACCACGGTGAAGGCCGCCGCGAGCCCGAGTTTGCCGATGAAGGTCACGCCGGAGACCCACAGGCCGGACAGGGCGATGATCACGGTGCAGCCGGAGACCAGGACGGCCCGGCCGCTGGTGGTGGTGGCCAGGCCCGCGGAGTCGGCGGGATCGTGGCCGTCCATGATGTTCTGACGGTGCCGGGTGATGAGGAACAGGGCGTAGTCGATGCCGACGCCCAGTCCGATCATGGTGGCGAGGGTCGGTGAGACCGTGCCGAAGGTGAAGGCCGCCGCGGTCAGGCCGAGCAGGGCGAGCCCGCAGATCGCTCCGATGAGGGCGGTGACCAGCGGCAGGACGGCCGCGATGACGCTGCCGAAGCCGATCAGGAGGACGACGATGGCCACCGCGAAGCCGATGGCCTCGCTGGTGCGGTCGTCGGGGGCGGGCCGGGCCAGTTCGCCGAGCGTGCCGCCGTATTCGACGGTGACGCCCGCGTCGCGGAGCGGCTGCACCGCCGAGTCGACGCCGTCGAGGTACTCGGTGCCGAGGGTGGACGGCGGGACGCTGAACCGCACGGTGATGTACGCGGTCTTGCCGTCGGTGGACAGCGGCCCGGTGTTGGGCACCGAGGACGGGGTCGTGGGCGGGGGAGTGCCCGGCGGGGGCAGCGGGTTCTGGGCGCTGAGCACGTCGGGCAGCTTCTGCAGCGAGGCGACCGCCGAGTTCACGGCGGACGCCTCGTCGGTAAGCGGTTTCGAGGGGTCGTTGAGCACGATCTGGGCGCCGTACCCGCCGGCGGCGGGGTCGTGCGCCTTCAGGACGGCCAGCCCGTCGGCCGACTGCACTCCGGGGAGCGTGAAGTTGTCGGAGTACTGCCCGCCGACCGCCCGATTGGCGAACTGCAGGCCCACGAGGGCCGCCAGCCACAGCACGATGACGACGACGAACCGTCGGGCACACCAGTGCCCGAGCCGGTAGAGGGCACTCTTACGCGGTGCGAGCCCGCCCGTGGCGGGGTCCTTTGCGCTCATGACGTGGCCACGTTCCGGTAGGGGAGTCCCCGAGCGGAGGCGGCGGCTACAGCGCGTCTTGCCGTACGGCCTCCCTGGCTCGTGCCTCCTCAGCCAATTGTTCGCCCTCGCAGGCGGGTCGGCATCTCGGGGCCGCGGAGGTCCGCCTCACGGCCGGTCGGGCCCCCGGAACGGCAGCGTCTGGCTGTAGACGACGCTGGTGGTCGTGGAGCCGAGGCCGGCCAGTTCGTCCATCAGCGCCTCAAGGTGGCCCATCGAGGTCGCGGCCACCTTGAGGGTGTAGCAGTCGTCGCCGGTGGTGCGCAGGCACTCCAGGATCTCCCGCCGCTCGGAGAGCAGCCGGCGCAGCGGCTGGTGCCGGTTGCCCGGGTACTTCAACCGGACGACGGCGAGCACCGGATAGCCGACCTTCGACAGGTCGACCGCCGCGTGGTAGCCGGTGATGACCCCCAGGGCCTCCAGCTGGCGCACCCGCTCCGTGGTGGCCGAGGGGCTCAGGCCGACCCGCCGCCCCAACTCGCTGAGCGAGAGACGGGCTTCCTGCTGCAACCGGGCGATGATCGCCCAGTCGACGTCGTCGAGATTCGCGGTCATGAGGCGACCCTACCGGGAAATCCACGGGAGAAGGGCTTCGGAAAAGGGAGTTCGCTCTTCAATCGTCCATGATCGCCGGGATAGCCTCCGACCATGCAACTAGGCGTCAACGTACCGAACTTCGGACCCGGCACCGATCCCGGGACGCTGCGCGACTGGGCGCGGGTCGTGGAGGGTCTCGGCTTCGACCTGCTCATGGTCTCCGACCACGTGGCCGTCACCCCGGACGTGGCCGAGCGCTACCCGGAGCCGTTCTACGAGCCCTTCACCACGCTGTCCTGGCTGGCCGGCGTCACCACCCGGGTGCGGCTCGGCACCACCGTGCTCGTGCTGCCCTACCGTCACCCCCTCCTGGTGGCCCGCATGGCAGCCAACCTGGACGCGCTCAGCGGTGGACGGCTCGTGCTCGGCGTGGGCGTCGGCTGGGCCCGCCGGGAGTTCGAGGCGCTCGGCGTGCCCTTCGCCCGGCGCGGGCGCGTCACCGACGAGCACCTGGCCGCCCTGCGCGAGGCCGGCATCGGCTCCGTACCGCTGTGGGTCGGCGGCAACAGCGAGGCGGGCGTCCGCCGCGCCGTCCGGTTCGGCGACGCCTGGCACCCGCTGCGGGGCACGCTGCCCTGGATGGGCTCGGTCGTGCGGAGCCACGCGCTGCCCGGGTTCGCGCCCCGCATCGCGCTGCGGCTGACCGACGCGCCCGTCGACGACCCCGAGCGGCTCGCCGGGGTCGGCTCCCTCGAACAGGTCCTCGACGACCTCGAACAGCTGCGCCTGCTCGGCGCGGGCACCGTCGTGCTCGACCCTTACCACGGAGACCCGGAGGCCACCCGCCGGCCGCACACCGCCTGGCGGGACCTCACCACCCTTGCCGCACACCGGAGGACCGCACCGTGATCACCCCCGCCGACGAGAAGCTGCTGCGCCGTGCCGTCGACCTCGCCGCCCGCGCCGTCACCCTCGGCGACGCACCGTACGGCTCGCTGCTCGCCGCACCCGACGGCACCG
Organism: Streptomyces showdoensis; assembly: GCF_039535475.1. NCBI lineage: Bacteria > Bacillati > Actinomycetota > Actinomycetes > Kitasatosporales > Streptomycetaceae > Streptomyces > Streptomyces showdoensis. The sequence goes on from NZ_BAAAXG010000004.1 coordinate 42,797, forward strand.
TCCTCGCCGAGGCGCACAACACGGTGCGCCGGGACGACGACATCACCGCCCACCCGGAGCTGAAGCTGGCCCGCTGGGCGGCGAGCGAACTCGACCGCGAGACCGCCGCCCGCACCACGATGTACACCAGCTGCCAGCCCTGCGGCATGTGTGCGGGCGCTCTGGTGCGCTCCGGCCTCGGCCGGGTCGTCTTCGCGCTCTCCACGGAACAACTGGTCGCGCTCAACCCGGAGTCGGGCGCCTGGCCGACCGTGCCGCAGGACGGCCCGGCCCTGTTCGACGCCGCCCGAGGCCCCATCGAGTCGTACTACGGGGCGAAGGGCTGACGCGCGAACCGCCCGCCGAAAAAGCGTTGTCCACCCGGGCCCGCTTCTCCCTAGACTCCCCGAAGCGGGCCGACAGGCCCGACCCGTCACCACCGCAGAGCCACGAAGGGAGCCGACCGTGCGTGCCCACGTCACCACCGCCGCCGTCGTCTCCCGCGCCCGGTACGACGTGATCCTGGCCTCTTCGTCCGTCCGGTGCCGGCTGCGCGGCCGGCACCGCTGACCCGCGACGAGGACGGATCCACGCACGCCTTTCCCGACTTCCGCGTGCCCGGCCCGCCGTCACGGCAATCGCGCTGCCCAGCCACCGCTTCGCACGCGAAAGACCACCATCATGCGTACCACCGGAAACGCCCGCACCGCCGTCCGCAACCTCGGCATCCTGGCCCACGTCGACGCCGGCAAGACCACCCTCACCGAGCGGTTCCTCTTCCTCACCGGTGCCATCCACAAGCGCGGCGAGGTCCACGACGGCACCACCGTCACCGACTTCGACCCGCAGGAGCGCGACCGCGGCATCACCATCTCCGCCGCGGCCGTCAGCTGCGACTGGGCCGGACACCGGCTGAACCTGATCGACACGCCCGGGCACGTCGACTTCTCCGACGAGGTGGAACGCGCGCTGCGCGTCCTCGACGGCGCCGTCGCCGTCTTCGACGGCGTGGCGGGCGTCGAGCCGCAGAGCGAGTCGGTGTGGCGCCAGGCCGACCGGCACGGGGTCCCGCGCATCGCCTTCGTCAACAAGCTCGACCGCGCGGGCGCCGACCTCGACACCGCCGTGCACTCCCTGCGCACCCGGCTCGGCACCGTACCGCTGCCCGTCCAGCTCCCCATCGGCAGCGAAGCCGCCTTCACCGGCGTCGTGGACCTGGTCCGCATGCGGGCGTACGCGTGGCCGGACGGGGCCGACACCTGCACCGAGGGTCCCGTGCCCGAGGAGCTGCGGGACGAGGCCGCACGCCGCCGGCGCCGGCTGACGGAGACGGTCGCGGAACTGCACGCCGCCGCCCTGGAGGAGTACTGCGAGCTCGGCACGCTCACGGAGCCCACGCTGGCCGCCGCGCTGCGCGACCTCACCCTCTCCGGCGAGGCCGTCGTCGTGCTCTGCGGCTCCGCCTACCGCAACCGCGGCATCGAACCGCTGCTCGACGCCGTCGTCGCCTACCTGCCCGCGCCGACGGACCTGCCGCCGGTCCGCGGGGACCGCCCCGCCGACCCGGAGGCGCCGTTCACCGCGCTCGCCTTCAAGGTGAGCGCCACGCCCACCGGCCGCCTGACCTACCTCCGCGTCTACGCGGGAACGATCCGCAAGGGGGACACCGTGCTCGACACCACCGCGCGCCGCAGCGAACGGATCGCCCGGATCCTGCGGGTCCAGGCCGACCGGACCACGGAGGCGGACCGGGCCGTGGCCGGCGACATCGTCGCCGTCGTCGGCCCGAAGGCCGCCCGCGCCGGTGCCACGCTCTGCGCCCCGGACGCGCCCATGCTGCTCGAACCGCCCGTCTCCGCCGACCCGGTCGTCTCCGTGGCCGTCGAGGCCCGGCGGGGCCTCGACACCGAACGCCTCGCCGCCGCCCTGGCCCGCCTCGCCGAGGAGGACCCGTCGCTGGTCGTGCGCACCGACCCGGAATCGGGCCAGACGGTGCTGTCCGGCCTGGGCGAGCTGCACCTGGAGGTGGCGGTGGAGAAGCTGCGCCGCGCCCAGGGCCTGGAGGTCACGGTGGGCCGGCCGCGCGTGGCGTACCGGGAGACCGTCGTCCGGGGCGTCACCGGACTCGCGTACCGGCACGTCAAACAGGACGGCGGCGCGGGCCAGTTCGCCCACGTCGTCATCGACCTCGCACCGCTGGAGGGGGCGGACCGGGAGGAGGCTCCGGGGGCGCCGGACTTCGTCTTCCGGTCGACCGTCACGGGCGGCCGCGTCCCGCAGGAGTTCGTGCGCGCGGTCGAGGCCGGCTGCCGCGACGCCCTCGCCGAGGGCCCGCTCGGCGGCCATCCCGTCACCGGCGTGCGCGTCACGCTCACCGACGGGGCGACCCATGTGAAGGACTCGTCCGAGCTCGCCTTCCGGGCCGCGGGCCGCTTCGCCCTCCGCGAGGCGCTCCGGACGAGCGAGCTGGCGCTGCTCGAACCGGTCGCCGAGGTCACCGTGACCGTGCCCGACAGCGCCGTCGGCTCCGTCCTCGGCGACCTGTCCGCCCGGCGCGGCCGGGTCACCGACTCGACCACCCGGGGCGGTACGGCGGTCCTGACGGCCACGGTGCCGCTGGCCGAGCTCTTCGGCTACGCGTCCCGGCTCCGCGGGCGCACCCAGGGCCGCGGGACCTTCACCACGCGTCCGTCGGGGTACGCCCCGGCCGGCTGAGCGGCAGCGCGGCCCGCGGGGGGCGCGGAGCACCCCGGAACACCGCAAGGCCGGCCCGGCGCCAGGGGCGTCGGGCCGGCCTCGGGGCGGGGCCGGCCCCGGGGGGTGGGCCGGCCTCGGGGGAGGGGTCGGGTCAGTCGGTGCCGGACTCCATCGCGGCGGCGTCGAGCAGCTCGTCCGCGGCCGAGACCTCGCCGCGCGAGGCGATCGCCTCGGCGCCGCCCTCGGGCATCTCCGGCATGGTGCCGATGAGACCGGTCGCCGCGGCCTGGGCGGCGCCGATCGCGGGGCTGCCGGTGCCGATCAGGCCGAGGCCGGCGTACTGCTCCAGCTTGGCCCGCGAGTCGGCGATGTCGAGGTTGCGCATGGTGAGCTGGCCGATGCGGTCCGTGGGGCCGAAGGCCGAGTCCTCGGTGCGCTCCATGGACAGCTTGTCCGGGTGGTAGCTGAACGCGGGGCCGGTGGTGTCGAGGATCGAGTAGTCCTCGCCGCGCCGCAGCCGCAGGGTCACCTCGCCCGTGACGGCCGCGCCGACCCAGCGCTGCAGGGACTCGCGGACCATCAGCGCCTGCGGGTCCAGCCAGCGGCCCTCGTACATGAGCCGGCCGAGGCGGCGGCCCTCGTTGTGGTACTGGGCGAGGGTGTCCTCGTTGTGGATGGCGTTGACGAGGCGTTCGTAAGCGGCGTGCAGCAGGGCCATGCCGGGGGCCTCGTAGATGCCGCGGCTCTTGGCCTCGATGATCCGGTTCTCGATCTGGTCCGACATGCCCAGGCCGTGGCGGCCGCCGATGGCGTTGGCCTCCATGACCAGGTCGACGGCGGAGCCGAACTCCTTGCCGTTGATGGTGACCGGGCGGCCCTGGTCGAAGCCGATCGTCACGTCCTCCGCGGCGATCTCGACCGAGGGGTCCCAGAAGCGCACGCCCATGATCGGCTCGACGGTCTCGACGCCGGTGTCCAGGTGCTCCAGGGTCTTCGCCTCGTGGGTGGCGCCCCAGATGTTGGCGTCCGTGGAGTACGCCTTCTCGGTGCTGTCCCGGTAGGGGAGGCCGTGGGCGAGCAGCCACTCCGACATCTCCTTGCGGCCGCCGAGCTCGGTCACGAAGTTCGCGTCGAGCCACGGCTTGTAGATCCGCAGGTGGGGGTTGGCCAGCAGGCCGTAGCGGTAGAACCGCTCGATGTCGTTGCCCTTGTAGGTCGAGCCGTCGCCCCAGATCTGGACGTCGTCCTCGAGCATCGCGCGGACCAGCAGCGTGCCGGTGACGGCGCGGCCGAGCGGGGTGGTGTTGAAGTAGGCGCGGCCGCCGGAGCGGATGTGGAACGCGCCGCAGGCGAGCGCGGCCAGGCCCTCCTCGACGAGCGCGGCGCGGCAGTCGACCAGGCGCGCGATCTCGGCACCGTAGGCCTTGGCGCGGCCGGGCACCGAGGCGATGTCGGGCTCGTCGTACTGGCCGATGTCGGCGGTGTAGGTGCAGGGCACGGCGCCCTTGTCGCGCATCCACGCGACCGCGACCGAGGTGTCGAGACCGCCGGAGAAGGCGATGCCGACGCGTTCGCCGACCGGAAGGGAGGTGAGGACCTTAGACATGGCAATATTATGCATGAAGACGCATGGTCATGCAAAGCCCCCTCCGGAAGCCCGCCGTCCGCCCCGCCTGTCCGGAAAGCGGGGGTGCGGGTGGTGCGCCCCCGCACGGCTCCCCGATAGTCGTCGACGGGCAGCAGCGCCGGACCCGACGGACTGGGGAGCACGTGGACGCACAGGACGCGCGAGAGCAGGTCATCACCTCGGGGCCGGAGCCCCACGGCGGCCCCGTCGTCACCCCGGCACGCCGCCTCAGAGCGACCGCGGTCGGCGGCGTGGCCGTGCTGCTGTGGGCGTCGCTCGCCCTCTTCACCACGCTCACCGGGCGGATCCCGCCGTTCCAGCTGACCGCCATGGCCTTCGCCGTCGGCGGGCTCCTCGGGCTGCCGCGGGCCCTGCGCGGCGGTGCCGCGCTCGTGCGCGGGCTGCCCGCCGGGGCCTGGGTGCTCGGGATCGGCGGACTGTTCGGCTACCACTTCTTCTACTTCCTGGCCCTGCGCAACGCCCCGCCCGTCGACGCCGGCCTCATCGCCTATCTGTGGCCGCTGCTCATCGTGGTGTTCTCCGCGCTGCTGCCGGGCGAGCGGCTGCGCTGGTGGCACACGGCCGGCGCGGTGCTGGGCCTCGGCGGCACCTTCCTGCTCGTGACCGGCGGACAGGGCGTCCAGTTCCGCGGCGAGTACCTGCTCGGCTACGTCGCCGCCGCCGTCTGCGCCGTGGTGTGGTCGGTGTACTCGGTCGCGAACCGGCGCTACCCGCAGGTCCCGACGGACGCCGTGGCCTTCTTCTGCCTGGCCACCGCCGCCCTCGCGGCCGCCGCCCACCTGCTCTTCGAGACCACCGTCCGGCCCGAGGGCTGGCAGTGGCTCGCCGTGCTGGCCCTCGGCGTCGGACCGGTCGGCGGCGCCTTCTACGTCTGGGACCACGGCACCAAGCACGGCGACATCCGGCTGCTCGGCACCGTGTCGTACTTCGCCCCGCTGCTGTCCACCGCCCTGCTGGTGGCGACGGGACGGGCCGCGGCGAGCTGGCCCGTCGCCGTCGCCTGTGTGCTGATCACCGGCGGCGCGATGCTCGCCTCGGCCGAGGCCCTGCGCGCCGCGCGCCGCCGGAGATAGGGGACCGACGGCCGGTCAGGCGTCCACCGGCCACGTGCCCCGGCGGACCATTTCGGTCACCTTCTCGGCGCCGTTGGCCCGGACGAGGAGTTCGAGCCGCATCCGCTCGATGTCCTCCGCGCTCCACTGTTCCGTGGCCATCGTCGCCTTCTCGTGCGACCAGCCGTTGTCGTAGTGCCGGACGACGTAGTCCTTCTGGAAGTCCCACATCTTCGTGCCCGGCAGCGGGGTGACGATGAACGGGTTCGCGTACGCCATGCCGTGGCCCATCAGGGTCACCGCGTAGTCGATGGTCTTCTCGATCTGCTCCAGCGACTCGACGTACGGCTCGGCGCCGGGGCGCTCGGGCGGATTGACGAAGCCGAGCATGAATCCGCCGGTGACCTGGATCCCGTACTCGGTGAACATCTCGACGATTTCCCCCGTGGCCTGCTGGAAGGCGTTGAGCCGCGGCTTGCCCGACTGCTCCAGGCTGTCCTCGTTGGCGCTCTCCACCGCCAGGTACACGCTGTAGCAACCGCCGTCCGCCATCGCCCTGATGAGGTCCCGGCAGGTGAGCCCGTCGCGCATCGCCGCGAGCACGTTCCGGAAGTTGGGGTTGCGCCGCTCGGACTCGGCCATCGTGGCGGCGAAGCTCTCGCCCAGGTGCAGCAGCACCAGGTTGAACAGGCTCAGGCCGCCCTCCTCGACCCACGGCAGGTCGTGCTTGCGGAGCAGCTCGAAGACCCGCATCGCGTACAGCGGGTCGTGCAGCAGGTGGTCGTCCTCGATCAGGACCTCCGTCACGCCCCGCTTGGTGATCTCGCCGAGGTGCAGGTCGAACCAGTCGGTGCCGAGCGCCCGCCACGGCCCGTTCACCATCGGGATGTAGCAGAAGTCGCAGCCGACGTTGCAGCCGATCGTCGAGAAGATCTGCGCCCACGAGCCGTGCGCCCGCACCCGCTTGCCCGACGAGTGGTACGCCTGCTCGTACTGGCTCATGTCCAGCAGCCCGAAGTCGGGCAGCGGCATCATGGCGAGCCGCTGGTCGAGCCCCTGCCGCTTCGGCAGGATCCGCATGTAAGGGGAGGACGCCGTCGTCCGCACCACCGCGCCGTCCGCGCGGCGGTACGCGATGCCCGGCACGGCGTCGATGTCGCCGCCCTCCTCGGTCAGCGCCTGCAGCAGGGCGGTGAAGGTCTGGTCGGCCTCGTTGATGACCACGTGGTCGAACGGCGAGTCGGGCACCGAGTAGCGCCAGTCGCCGCTCGGGTGCGCCCCGCCGGTGACCGTGACGATCGACGGGTCGATGTCCTTGACCAGATCGGCGAGGGCGCGGGCGTTGCCCCACTGGACGGTGTAGATGCACTGGACGCCGATCACGTCCGGCTCGTACTCCTCGATGACCGCCCGTAATTGGGCGTCGTCGAGGCCGTAGCGGACCAGGTTGCTGCCGCCGCCGAGGTCGACCAGGTGGCGCTCCTGCTCCCAGCCGGCGAAGGGCGAGTCGACGATCTTCACGTCGAAGCCCGAGAGCCGGGCGTTGGTGGCGATGCGCAGCAGGCCGATCGGGGTGCCGGCCCGCTTCATGACCTCGAAGGTGTCCAGGCCGAGGGCCCGGAAGCTGCTCCGTTCCGGGGAGGGTTCCACGACCCGCGTGTACGAGGGCACGAGGAGCAGGACCCGCGGCGCCTCGCCGCGGGCGCGCCGCCGGGTGCCGGAGACCGACGTGCGCAGAGAGGGGCGGCCCAGGTGCCGCAGCGGCCGGCGCTGCGGGGCGCTGGAGAACGTGACGGTGGGGTTCTCGATGAGCACGGGCGAAGGGGAAACGTTTCGCGACACGAGCGCTCCATCTGTCCGATGCGAATGGACAATGAGCTCAGATCGTGAACCCGCACGGACCGCGCGGGCGCTGTTTCCCCGCTCAATGGCGCGAATGCACACGCCCGCCGCGCAATGCGTCCGGATCCGGCGGAAAGCCCGGTACGCGATGTGACGCCCTCGCCACCCCGGGTGAAACGGAACTCCGGCATCGGATTCGCCCGCCGCCCGGCCGTGAATGGTCGGTGCCCGGGGTTGGGGCTACTGTCGAGGTATAGGCCAGAGGTGCGCCCGCGCCCCCGCGGTCTCGGAGGCGGAATCGCGCGGCGTGCGAAAGGAGCCTCCCATGACCCGAACATTGCGCGCCGCGATAGCCCTGGCGGGGACCGCGGCGCTCTCCCTCGGAGTGGTGTCGACGAGCGGGGCCCTCCAGCCGGGTTCGGCGCAGAGCAAGGCCGAAGAGATCCGCATCGGGCTGCTCCTCCCGGAGAGCAAGACCACGCGGTACGAGAAATTCGACCGGCCGTACATCGAGCAGAAGATCCAGGAGCTGGCGCCGGGCGCCCAGATCGACTATTACAACGCCGCCGAGAGCGCCACCACCCAGCAGCAGCAGGTCAACACCGCGCTCGCCAAGGGCGACAAGGTGCTGATCCTCGACGCGGTGGACGCGAAGTCGATCCAGTCCTCCGTGCAGAAGGCCCATGACGCGGGCGTGAAGGTCGTCGCCTACGACCGCCTCGCGCAGGGTCCGGTCGACGCCTACGTCTCGTACGACAACCGCGAGGTCGGCAGGCTCCAGGGCACGGCCCTGCTGGCCGCCCTGGGCGACAAGGCCAAGAGCGGCGACATCGTGATGCACAACGGGTCGCCGACCGACCCGAACGCGGCCGAGTTCAAGGCCGGTGCGCACTCCGTCCTCGACGGCAAGGTGACGATCGGCAAGGAGTACGACACCCCCAACTGGGACCCGAACAACGCCAACCAGCAGATGTCCGGCGCGATCAGCGCGCTCGGCAAGGACAAGATCGTCGGTGTCTACTCGGCCAACGACGGTCTGGCCGCCGGCATCTCGACCGCCCTCCAGGCGGCCGGCCTGAAGGTGCCGCTGACCGGACAGGACGCCCAACTCGACGCCATCCAGCGGATCCTGCTGGGCACCCAGACCATCACCGTCCAGAAGCCGTACAAGCCGGAGGCGGACATCGCCGCGACCATGGCCGTCGACTTCGCCCAGGGCAAGTCGCTGCCCGCCGACCTCGTCCCCGTCACCAAGACCAGCGGCAGCGGCGAGAAGGTGCCGTCCAACCTGCTCAAGCCGGTCGTCGTGAACAAGGACAACATCAAGGACACGGTCGTCAAGGACGGCATGTACACCGTCCAGGAGATCTGCACCCCGGCCTACGCGGCGGCGTGCAAGCAAGCCGGCCTGACGTAGTCGGAGGCGGTGGAATTGCCGGAAGCACCTGTGCTGGTACTGCGGGGGATCTCCAAGCGGTTCGGCGCGGTCCAGGCCCTGTCGGACTTCGACCTGGAGGTCCACGCCGGTGAGGTCGTCGCCCTGGTCGGCGACAACGGCGCCGGCAAGTCGACCGCCGTCAAGTCGATCGCCGGGGTCAACCCGCCCGACGAGGGCGTCATCGAATGGCAGGGGCGGCCGGTCTCGATCGGCCGTCCCCACGACGCCCAGAACCTCGGGATCGCCACCGTCTACCAGGACCTCGCCCTGTGCGACAACCTCGACGTGGTCGGCAACCTCTTCCTCGGCAGGGAACTGCGCCGCTTCGGGGTGCTCGACGAGGTCCGCATGGAGCAGCGCTCCCGCGAACTGCTCGACACCCTGTCCATCCGCATCCCGAGCGTCCGCATCCCCGTCGCCTCCCTCTCCGGCGGCCAGCGCCAGACCGTGGCGATCGCCCGCTCCCTGATCGGCGATCCCAAGGTCGTCATCCTGGACGAGCCGACCGCCGCGCTCGGCGTGGAGCAGACCGCCGAGGTCCTCGACCTGGTCGAACGGCTCCGCGGCCACGGCCTGGGCACCATCCTCATCAGCCACAACATGGTCGACGTGATGGCCGTCGCCGACCGGATCGCGGTCCTTCGGCTCGGCCGGAACAACGGGTTCTTCGACAAGAACGCCACCACGACCGAAGAGATCATCTCCGCGATCACCGGCGCCAGCGACAGCGCCGTCACCCGCCGCCAGGCCCGTATCCGCGAGGAACGGGAAGCCCGCGGCGAGCGCGGGGGCCCGGGGCGACGGGAGGAGGAGCGATGAAGCGCGCCGGCGACCCCGACGACCGCGACCGCGTCGCCCCCGAGGCGATGCCCGCCGTCGACAGCCGTCTGATCGTCCGCGAGGAGGGACTGCGCGGCTACCTGGGCGAGTTCCGCCGCAAGCTGCGCAGCGGCGAACTCGGCTCGCTGCCCGTCGTGGTGGCCGTCATCATCATCTGGACGGTCTTCGGCAGCCTCAACAGCGCGTTCCTCTCCGCGCAGAACCTCTCCGACCTCAGCCAGCAGATCGTCGGCACCGGCATGATCGCCGTCGGCATCGTCTTCGTCCTGCTGCTCGGCGAGATCGACCTCTCCGTCGGCTCCGTCAGTGGTCTGTGCGCCGCCCTCTTCGCCGTGCTCAACGTCATCAACGGGATGAACCAGTGGCTGGCGCTGCTGGTCGCCCTGGCCGGGGGAGCGGCCGTCGGACTCATCCAGGGATTCTTCTTCGCCAAGGTCGGCGTGCCCGCCTTCGTCGTCACCCTGGCCGGCAACCTCGCCTGGAACGGCCTGATGCTCCAGGTGCTCGGCAGCAGCGGCACGGTCAACATCCCGAGCGAGAGCATCGTCTCCAAGCTCTACTCGACGATCTTCCACAGCCCCGCGGCCGCCTACGTGGCCGCGGGCGTCGGCGTCGGGCTCTTCCTGCTCTCCTCGCTGCTCGACGCCAAGCGCCGCCGGTCGGCCCGGGTGCCGTTCCGGCCGGTCGCCGAGATCGTGCTGCGCACGGTCGTGATCGGGGCCATCGCCTTCGCCGCCGCGTACATCCTCAACCAGTACCAGGGGCTCCCGCTGGCCCTGCTGGTCTTCCTGATCCTGCTGGTGGTCGTGGACTTCGTGCTGCGCCGCACCCGCTACGGGCGGCAGGTCTTCGCGGTCGGCGGGAACATCGAGGGCGCCCGGAGGGCCGGCATCGGCGTGCCGTTCATCCGCATGAGCGTCTTCACGGTCTCCGGCCTGATGGCCGCGGTCGGCGGACTCTTCCTGGCCGGACAGATCCAGTCCGCGAGCCAGACCTCCGGCGGCGGCAACCTGCTCATGAACGTCATCGCCGCCGCGGTCATCGGCGGCACCAGCCTGTTCGGCGGCCGGGGCTCGGTCTGGTCGGCCCTGCTCGGCTCCCTCGTCATCGGCTCGATCCAGTCGGGCATGAACATCATGGGTGTCAGCAACGCCGTCCAGTTCATGATCACCGGCTCGGTGCTGCTCGCCGCCGTGGTCGTCGACTCGCTGTCCCGGCGCAGCCAGAAGGCCGCGGGCCGGGCCTGACGGGACGCGCTCCGGAAGGGGGCCCGCCCCGGAGTTCAAGATCATCGCGTGCAGAATGACCCGTATGACCCTGACGAACACACCCAGGACGGCCACGGTCGACGACGCCGCACTCATCGGCGGCATTCTGACCCGCGCCTTCGACGACGACCCGATGATGCGCTGGTTCTTCCCGGAGGACGCCTCCCGCGCGGCCTCGCTGGGCCGTTACTTCGCCACGATCTTCACCCGGCAGTACGTCCACCACGGCGTGTGCGAGCGCACCGACGCGGCCGTCTCGTTCTGGGTGCCCGCGGCGGCGCAGGAGAAGGCGGTGCCCGACGAGGAGACCATCGAGGAGCTGAAGGGCATCCTCGGCGACCGGGTCGGGCAGTTCGGCGCGGCCGTCGAGACCGCCGCCGCGCACGCGCCCCGGGAGCCGCACTGGTCCCTGTCGCTGATAGGCGCCGACCCGGCCGCGCAGGGGCAGGGCCACGGGTCCGCGCTGCTGCGCTCGGGCCTGGCCCGGGCCGACGCGGAGGGCATGCCGGTTTACCTGGAGTCCTCCAAGGCGTCCAACATCCCGGTCTACGAGCACTTCGGCTTCACCGTCCGCGAGGAGGTGCCGCTGCCCGGTGACGGCCCGATGCTCTGGGGCATGTGGCGCGAGCCGCGCCGCCCGGCCGGCGCGTAGCCGGAACGGCGGGAACGGCGGGAACGGGGAGCGCCCCGGGGCCTCGTGGGCCTCCGGGGCGCTCCCGTACACCGGCTCGGACACGTCGTGCGCGCCGCTGGGGTGACGGGCCGTCGTGCGGCTACCGGGACTGCGGGACTACGGGACGAGCCGCAGCAGGCGGTTCGGGGAGCCGCTGCCCGGGCTGGTCACCTTGTTCGGCGTGGAGCCGTTGATCAGGGCCGTGGCGACCTGCGCCGGGGTGGCGGAGGTGTGGCCGGCGAGGTAGACGGCCCGCGGCACCGGCGACGTGCGGGGTGGCCATCGAGGTGCCGGAGATGGTGTTGGTGGCCGTGTCACCGGTGTTCCAGCCCGCGGTGATCGAGACGCCGGGGGCGAAGAGGTCGAGCACCGAGCCGTAGTTGGACCAGCTCGGCTTGGCGTCCGAGCTGTCGGTGGCGCCGACGGTGAGGGCGGCGGCCACCCGGGCCGGGGACGTGGAGGACGCGTTCGTGCCGGAGTTGCCGGCGGCGACCGCGTAGGTGACGCCGTCCGCGATGGAGGTCTTCACCGCGTTGTCCAGGGCGGTGGAGGCGCCGCCGCCGAGCGAGAGGTTGGCGACGGCCGGCGCGCCCGCGGCGTGGTTCGCGGTGACCCAGTCGATGCCCGCGATGACGCCGGCGGTGGTCCCGGAGCCGTTGTTGTCGAGCACGCGGACGGCCACGATCCTCGCCGCCTTCGCCACGCCGTACGTCTTCCCGGCGATGGTGGTGGCGACGTGCGTGCCGTGCCCGTTGCCGTCCTGCGCGACCGCGTCGCCCTCGACCGCGTCGTAGCCGTTCACGGCGCGCCCGGCGATCTCGGAGTGGCTGATCCGGACGCCCGTGTCGATGACGTACGCGGTGACGCCGCCGCCCGCGCTGTCGGGGTAGGTGTACGTGCCGGAGAGCGGCAGGGCGGCCTGGTCGATGCGGTCCAGGCCCCAGGGGGCGTTGGTCTGCGTGGCGTCGGCGCGGACCACCTGGTTCTGCTCGACGGACGCGACGGCGGGGTCGGCGGCGAGGCGGCGGGCCGCGGCGGCGTCGAGCCGGGCGGTGTAGCCGTTGAGCGCCGAGCCGAAGGTCTTGCCGACCGTGCCGCCGTAACCGGCTATGAGCCCGCGGCCCTTGGCGGAGGCGGCCGCGAACCCGGCGCCCTGCTTGAGGGTGACGATGTAGCTGCCGGGCACCGCGTCGGCCGAACCGGCGGCGAGCACGACGCCCTCGGCCGGGGCGGCCTGGGCGGGGACGGCGGCGAAGGTGCCCAGGAGGGCGGCCGCGGTCGCGGCGGAGACCGTCACGGCGAGGCGGGCCTTGGAGTTCTTGAGAAGTGCCATTACGAGGGAGTCCTCCTCTTGGCGGCGCGCCCTGGGCGGGGCGGCGCGACTGTGGGGGCTGCGTGCGCTCGCACGCATCGCCGGGGACGGGGGGTTCCGTTCCCGGCGTGAGCAGCAGCCTGGCCGCGCTTCGGGGTGTGGCTCAAGGGAGTTGGGGTCTTGTCATGCATCCGCCATGCCGCCGCAATCGAACTCGCGATGAACGCGGATCAACCGGACAGCGAAAGGTCGAAGCCCGGCCAATGGCCTGATCCGGAGGCGGCGGGGACCGCCGGGCCTCCGTCGGCAACCCGGGCCGGGCTCCGGGCCGGGCTCCGGGCCGGGCGGGAGGGACGGGCGACAGGGCGCGGGCGCATGCCGCGCCGTGGGTCCCGGCAAACGGGACATACCCCATCACCTGATGTATGCCTTTCACATGGATCCCCACCGGCAGGCCTCCGCCGTCCCCCGCCTCACCCGGCGCGGCGGCCGGCTGTTGCTCGCCGTCCCCTTCGTGATCATCGCGGTCATCACGGTCGTGGACGTCCTGTCGCCGCCCGACGTGCACCTGGGGCCGTTCCTGATCGCCGCCCCCGCCGTGACGGCCTCGTTCGCGGGAGCGCGGATGACCGCCTTCGTGGGCGCCGTCGCGGTGCTCGCCCAGTCCGTCGTGGCCGTCGCGCGGACCAGCCTCACGGACCTCAACCACACGTACCAGATCATCGCGCTGGTCCTGATCTCGGTCATCGCGACCTTCTTCGCCCACCTGCGCGAGCGGGACGAGAACCGGGTCCGGCGGCTCCGCTCCATCGCTCACGCCGCACAGAGCGTCGTCCTGCGCCCGCTGCCGCACCGGGCCGGACCGCTGCACATCGCCTCGGTCTACCTCGCGGCGGAGGAGGAGGCCCAGATGGGCGGCGACCTCTACGCGGCGGCCCGCACCGCGAACGGGACGCGGCTGCTCATCGGGGACGCCCGGGGCAAGGGCCTCGACGCGATCGGCGAGGCCTCCCTGGTCCTCGGCGCCTTCCGGGTCACCGCCCGCCGCGAGCGGGAACTGCCCGACCTGATCGGACACCTGGAGGCGGGCGTCGGCTCGGCCGAGGTCACCGAGGGCGAACCGGGCACGGGAGCCGGCGCCGAGGCGGCCGACGACACCGCGGACGAGGCCTTCGTCACCGCGCTGGTCCTCGACATCCCCGACCGGGAACCGGTCGTACGGCTCGTCAACTGCGGGCACCCGCCGCCGCTGCTCCTGCGACAGGGCCGGGTGATCCCCCTCGACACCGCCGACGCGAGCCCGCCGCTCGGCCTGTCCGACGTCCTCGCGCCGGCCGTCACCGTGGAGACCTTCCCCTTCGACGTCGGCGACGTGCTGCTGCTCTACACCGACGGGGTCGTCGAGGCCCGCGACAGCTCCCGCGCCTTCTACCCGCTGACGGAACGTCTGAAGGCCTGGACCGGGGACGACCCGCCGACCCTGCTCGGCCGGCTGCGCGCCGACCTCCAGGCGTACGCGGGCGGCCACCTCGGCGACGACGCGGCGCTCGTCGCCGTCGAACGGCTCGCCCCCGAGCCGTAGGCCGTGTCCGGAACTCCCGCCCGACCGAGTGCCGAGTCGTACGGCTCAGACCTCGGGAAGCGAGGGGTGGGGCGTCCACGGCTCCGGCGCGCTGACGGCCCAGCGCTCGTGGTCCCGCCAGCCCCCGTCGATGTAGAGATAGCCGGGCGACATCCCCTCGTAGCGGAAGCCGAGCCGCCGCACCAGTGCCAGGGACGGCTCGTTGCCGGGCTGGATGTTGGCCTCCAGCCGGTGCAGCCGCAGGTCGGTGAAGGCGTGCTCCAGGGTGAGGGCGATGCCCTCCGTCATGTACCCCCGCCCCGCGGACGGGGCGAAGGCCGCGTAGCCGAGGGACGCGCCCTGGTAGCGGCCCCGGATGATCGAGTTGATGTTCACCATCCCGGCGGCCGCACCGGTCTCCCGCACCCGGACGAGGAAACCCCGGTTCGCGTCGTCGTCGAAGCGGCGCATCCACACGCGGAAGTCCTCCGCGGTGCCGGGCAGCTGCATCCAGGGCCCGTGCAGCTCGGCGCTGGCCCGCACGAGGGCGCAGAACTCGTCCTGGTCGGAGAGGGTGAGCGGGTGAAGGGCGACCCGTGGCGGAAAGTTGACCATGGACCAACGTTAGGCGACCGCCCCCTGCTGAAGCGCCGCCCCGTACCCCCGCGACCGGGCCACCCTCCCCGGGTTCCCCCACCGACTCCACGAGGGCGAGCGCCGGACGCCTCGGCAGACGCGGCACGCGACAGCGCGAACCGGGCGCCGTCGGCGGGGACGGCGGGGACGGCCGGGACGCCGGACGGCGCCTGACACCCCGTGAGGCGTACGGCCTGCGGGCCCGCCCCACCCGTCACGGCCGGGCGGCGCAACCGCGGACGGTCCGCCGGCGTCCCTGCCGGGTATGAGCGAGCAACCGACGTCCGACGACCGCACGACCGCCGAGAGCGCCGGCGGCTGCCTCCTCGCCGCCTCGGGAGCGCTCGCCGGGCTGCTCTACTGGGCGCCGCGCGCCGCCTTCAGCATCGACGGCGGGTTCGAGGGGCACGCCCGCGACCTGACCGTCGTCTTCGTCGACCTCCCGCTCATCCTCCTCGGTGCCACCGTGCTGCCGCTCGTCGCCTGGCTGCTGACGCTCCGCCGGACCCGGAGCGCCCGCAGAGCCTGGCCGGCCGCCCTCGCCGCCCTGCTCGCCCTCGGCCTCTTCCTGTTCGGCGTGGACGTCTGCTGGGAGCCCCGGCAGCTGCCCGACCCCGGGTACCGCGGCGGGATCTGAGCGGCGCGTTCGGGCCCACCTGGCCCTTCGGGGCGCGGCGGAGGAACGTCCGGGCCCGTCGGCGTGGTTACGGTGGGCCGATGCGACGCGTTCCCCGGTGGGCCCTGATCTCCTCGGGGTGCGCCCCGGTCCTCCTCATCGGCGGCTGGACGGTCGCGGGAATCCTGGAGGGCCCGGGCTACGACCCCGTCACCCAGACCATCAGCGTCCTCGCCGCGTACGGAGCACCCGGGGCCTGGGTGATGACCGGCGCGCTCCTCGGCCTCGGCGTCTGCCACCTGTTCACCGCCTGGGGACTGCGGACCGCCGCGCCCGCCGGACGGATCGCGCTGGCCGCCGGCGGCGTGACGGCGCTCGTCGTGGCGATGCTCCCGGCGCCCAGCAGCGGGGGATCGCTGCGGCACGGCTCGGTCGCCGCCGTCGGCTTCGCCTGCCTGGCCGTCTGGCCGGTGCTGGCCGCCGAGCGCGCGGGGCCGGCGCCCTGGGGCCTGCGGCCGACGCCCGCCGTCGCCGTGACCGCGCTCATGGGGCTCGGGGCGGGCTGGTTCCTCGTCGACATGCAGCGGCAGGGCGGCGCCGTCGGCGTCGCCGAACGGCTGGTCACCTGTGTGCAGTCGGTCTGGCCGCTGGTGGTCGTGGTCTCCTGCCTGCTCCACGCGAAAGGCGGACACCGACCCCCGAGGGAGTCGATGTCCGCCTCGTGATCAGCCGACGCCGGAGGGCGTCGGATCACACCGCGTCGTATGACACCGCGTCGGCTTCACGCGCCGTCGGCTTCACGCCGCGTCCCGCACCGTGCCCGTGACCTCGGGGCCCAGGACCGGATCCCAGTTCTCGTCGTAGGTCGTCAGGCGGCCCCGCAGCGACTCGGCCGGCTCGGCGAGCGTGTCCTTGACGGTGGGCACCCGCACCTCGGCCGTCGTCTTCCCGGCCGGGATGTTCACGGACAGGTACAGCCCGCTGCCCTCGTTCGCCTGGGACAGCGCCACCGGCGGGTCCGGCACGTGGCCGAGCTGCTCCTCCAGCCAGGCCCGGTCGACGTCGGCCGTGGACAGCTCGGCGCCGCCGGTGACCGGCTCCAGGACGATGGCGCCCATGATGTCGACGTCGGCGGGCTCCGAGAGGTTCACCCGCCAGGTCAGCGCGGCGCCCTCGGTCACGTCGGCCGCGACGGGCGTCAGGGTGACCTTGGGCATGGGGTCGTCGTTCTTGGCGGTCACGCCGCCGCGGTGGGAGCCGACCACGGTGCCGCGCACGGCCTTCACGAAGGCGTCCTGCGACAGGTCGTAGCCGAAGCGGGTGTTGCCCTTCACCTGCACCGAGACGTCGATGTCCTGACGTCCGGGGCGCACCGTCACCAGACGGGAGGCGATCTGGTCGCTGCCCGGCTTGGGGACGAACAGCCGGACCTGGCCGCTGCCCTGTCCGGTGACCCGCACCGGCACCCGGTACGTGCGGACGCCCGAGTTGCCCTCCTTGACCGTCAGACGGCCGATGTCGACCCGCGCGAGCGGGGCCGGGCGGACCGCGGCGGTGCCGGGGCGCCAGCCCCACGCGTCCATCAGCCAGGCGCGGCCGTTGCGGCTGCGCGGGGTGAGCTCGAGCGCGGTGATCCGCTTCAGGTCCAGCCGGGCCCGGGTCGCGGCGGTCAGCGGCACGCGGATCTCGCGGGCCCAGGAGGAGGCGGTCCGGGGGCTGCCCGGCATGCCGTCGACCGTGGTGCGGCCCAGGACCGCCCGCTTGCCGGTGGCGTCGGTCACGGCGATGTCCAGCTGGGTGCCGGTGCTGTTCGGCGGCGCGAACAGGCGCAGCGCCAGGGACTGCGAGCCGGCCAGCGAGACCGGTCGCTTCGCGCGCACCGCGACGGGCGTGCCCGGGTTGGTCCAGCGCAGCGCGACGGCGTCACGGCCGGGTTCGGGCGCGGCCTCCCAGTACGCGAAGTGCGGCGAGCCGCCCTCCTCGGGGGGCAGGCAGGAACGGGCCGGGTTCGGGTCGACCTGGGCGCAGAGGCGGCCGCCGGCACCGGAGACGGTGACCGAGGGGCCCGGCAGGAAGGCCTGGGTGCGCTGCCCGCCGACGGCGTGGGTGACGACCTGCGCCGGGCCGGCCGAGGGGGCGCGCCGGCCGGTGCCGTCGAGCAGCGGCCGGACCCGGTCGTCGCCGCCGACGAACAGGCGGGCGGCGGCCGCGATGTAGCTGGCGCCCGCGGTCTGCTGCTGCGCGGCGGTCAGCCGGGTGCGCGTGCCGGGGGAGCAGAGCGGGTCGGTGCCGTCCTCCGACGAGAAGTCGTCGAAGGCGGGGGCCTTCGCCTGGCCCGGGGTCCACTCGCTGTTGAAGTAGTTGTGGTTCGCGCCGACCATGTAGACCGAGCTGTGCAGGGCGGCGCCCTGGCTCACGCCGCGGGTGCCGTCGGTGTAGATCTGGCCCTGGAGGTCGGACACGTCGCCGTCGCAGCCCGGCAGGATCGTCGCGGAGGGCACGTCGGGGGCCGGGTTCTGGCCGAAGATCGTGGGCCCGATCAGGACGTTGCCGCGGATCTTCCACCGTACGGGGCCGCGGTAGCCGTCCTGGCCGGCGGGGGCCGGGTAGAGGCTGTCCATCGCCGCCCGGTTGACGCCCTCGCCGCCACGGGAGTGGCCGACGAGCAGCACGCGGTCGAGGTCCGCGGGACCCGTGGCGCGGACGGCCGCCGGGGCGGAGGCCCGGTTGGCGGCCCAGCCGGCCCAGCGGGCGAGGTGCTGGCGGACGAGCGAGGAGCGGGCCTGGGCGCCGGCGTCCTCGGCCTGCCAGTCCTGCCCGTTGATGCCGTTGGCGGAGATGGACACCGTCACGAAGCCCTGGGACGCGAGGAGCTTCTGGGCGTTCAGGTACCCCAGGTGGCTGGGGATCTGCTTGGTGCCGGGGGCGCACGGCCAGTCGCCGGTGACGTCCTCGGTGCCGGGCTTGTAGCAGGTGCCGTGGCGGCCGTGCAGGAACAGGGCCACCGGCCGCTTGCCGGGCGCGTTGGTCGGGCCGACGACGACGGCCTGCATCTCGACGGGCTTGGGGAAGCCGGGCAGCGCGACGGAGTTCAGCGTGTACTCGCCGCTGCTGGTCCGGTACGGCCCGGCCTTGCCGGGGTCGACCGGGTTCGCGGGCAGCTGGGCCTGCGGCCGCGCGGCAGGGGCGGACGGGCGGTTGTGGGCCGAGCGGGCGGGCGCGGCGGCGTCGAGCCGCCGGCCGCCGGCCGTCACCCTCAGGTCGGTGTTCTCGTCGATCCTCAGGTCGCCGAGGGGCAGCCGGAAGGTCCGGCCGTCCTTCTGGGGCTCCGGCAGGCCGAGCAGCCGGTCCCCGACGCGGAACTCGACCCGGGCGTCGCCCATGCGGACGGGCTCGGACGAGGTCCACACCAGGTGGCCGTCGGCGCCGGTCCCGGATATCCGCCAGCCCTCGGGCAGGCCGTCGCCCCCGGCTCGGCTGCCCGGGGACGCCGTCGGCGATCCGGGGGTCGGCTGCGCGAACGCCGGCAGGGGCGACGCAGCCGCTATCGCGACCAGCGCCACGGCGGTGGTCACGCCGCGTGTGACACGTATCAAAGCGGTCTTCCTCACGATCGGTCTCGTGAGGGCACCTGCGGTGTCCCGGTCTCCCGGCATCCCCCGTACCTGGTGCCCCCCCTCGTCCCCGGAGGACGAGGGGAGGGAGCTGTGGGTTGCCTCAAGACGGCGTCAAAAACCGGCCAGATCAAGGAAAAGAGTTCCGGTGCGGCACCGACGGGCGGACTCGGGCGGACTCGGGCGGCGGAGAAGGGGCGGCGCGGGGGTGGTGAGGGGTTCAGACCGCGAAGGCGCGGCCGTCCAGGGTCCAGTGGGGGTCCGGCGCGATCCCGAGGGCCGTGTAGACGTGCGCGGCGACGTCCGCGTGGTGCAGCGGTCCCGCCGGGGCCTGCCCGGGCGGCAGGCCGGGGCCGCACGCCGCGATCCACGCCGTACGCTCCAGCTCGCTGCGCCCGCCGTGGCCGCCCTCCTCCCGGTGGCCGTGGTCGGTCACCACGATGACCGTCCACTCCTCGCCCGCGCGTTCGCGCCGTCCGTGTACGGCGTCGAGGACGCGGCCGAGCCGCCGGTCCGCGGCCTCGACCGCGGCCCGGTACTCCGTGCCGCAGCCGACGAAGTGGGCCGTCTCGTCGACGGCGCCGAGGTACACGAAGCCGGCGTGGAACTCCTCGTCGAGGCACAGCAGGTGCTCCGCCTCAGCGGTGACCCGCTCGTCGGTCTCCTCCCACGCCTCGGGGGTGTCCTCGGCCGGGGCGACGTATCCGAGCCGGGTGGGCGCGACGAACAGCGGGCCGCCCTGCCGGGCGAGGAAGAGGGGCTCCCAGCCGCCGACGGCGAAGGTCCGGCGCCCGCAGTCGGCGGCGAGCCGGGTCGTGAAGTCGGGGAAGACGTCGAGGCGGTTGCCGTCGAGGCGGTTGCCCCAGACGCCGTGCTTGGTGACGCCGACGCCGGTGACGATCGTCGTCCAGCAGGGGCCCGACATCGTGGGGGTGCCGGCGTCCACCTCGACGGGCGCGAGGAAGCCCGCGCGGGCGATGCCGTCGAGGTGCGGGGTGTCCAGCTCGGGCAGCAGGTCGAGGCGTACGCCGTCGATGCCGATCACCAGAACGCGGGAGGTCTCCATGGGGGTTCCAAGTGGTCGTGTGCGGGCGGGGTGCGGGCGCGGGACCGTCGGCGGTGCCGTCCGGCCGCGCCGGGGTCAGGAAGGGGTCACGCGGCGCAGCCGGATCAGCCGGCTCGCGTGGTCCCCGGCCGGGAGCCGCAGGTCGAGGCCCCGGTGGACCAGGACGGCCCCGCTGTGCACCTCGTCCAGGTCCGGGTCCAGATAGTGGGCCGCGGGGTCGAGCGCGGGCAGCCGTACCGGTGCCGCGGCGTGGCCGTAGCGGGTCGTGGGGCGCCAGGCCAGGACCACGTGGTCGCCGCCGTCGGGGGCCGCGTAGTGGACGGCGGTGACGGCGCTCGCGGCGATAGCGGCGCCGACCGGACCGGCCGGGCCGAGGCGGTGCTGGATCCCGTGCTGGACGAGCGGGCGGACGCTCTTGTACTGCGCCACGAACCGGGCGGCCTCCGCCAGCTCCTCCTCCGTCCACTCGGTCAGGTTCCCGCCGATGCCCAGGGCCCCGGCCATGGCGACGTGGAAGCGGAAGCGCAGCGGGGTGCGCCGGCCGGTGGTGGTGTTGGGGCTGTCGGTGACCCAGGAGGCCATGGCCTGGGCGGGGTAGAGCCGGCTGAAGCCGTCCTGGATGCCGATCCGGTCGACCGGATCGGTGTTGTCGGAGACCCAGACCTGGTCCGTACGGGCGAGGATGCCGAGGTCGGCCCGCCCGCCGCCGCCCGCGCACGCCTCGATCCGCAGTCCGGGATGGGCGGCCCGCAGCCGGTCCATGATCCGGTAGACGGCCCGGGTGTGGTCGATCCAGAGGCGGTCGGGGTCGGGGTGGCCGGCCCAGCCGGCTTCCGTGAAGGCCCGGTTGGCATCCCACTTGAGCCAGTCGACCCGGTTCTCGCGCACGAGCCCGTCCAGGGTCCGCCAGGCCCAGTCCGCCACCTCGGGGCGGGCGAAGTTGAGCACCAGCTGGTTGCGGAGTTCGGTCGCGTCCAGCTCGGGGGAGTGCAGGACCCAGTCCGGGTGCGCGCGGTAGAGCTCGCTGTCGCGGTTGACCATCTCCGGCTCCACCCAGAGCCCGAAGTCCATGCCGAGCCGGTGCACTTCGTCGGCGAGCGGCCCCAGTCCCCCGGGGAAGGCCTCGGGGCGCGGGGTCCAGTCGCCGAGCCCGGCCCCGTCGTCGCGGCGGGCGCCGAACCAGCCGTCGTCCAGCACGAACAGCTCGGCGCCGAGCCCGGCGGCCAGCCGGGCCAGCCGCATCTGCCCGTCCTGGTCGACGTCGAAGCCCGTGGCCTCCCAGGAGTTGTAGAGGACCGGCCGGTCCCGCCCGGGCTCCGGCAGGACGTGCCGCCGGACGTACGCGTGCCAGCCGCGACTGGCGGCGCCGAAGCCGTCCGGGGTGTACAGGCCGGCGTACACGGGCGTGCGCAGCGTCTCGCCCGGACGCAGCGTCCAGCCGAGCCCCTCGTGGCCGAAGCCCCCGGTCCAGGTGGTGCGGCCGACCGGGTCGCGGTGGACCGTGACGCGCCAGCTGCCGCTCCAGGCCAGGGCGGTGCTCCACACCTCGCCCCGCTCCTCGGTCGCGGTCCCGTCGTCCAGCGCCAGCCAGGGGTTGGCGTGGTGGCCGGTGAGCCCGCGGCGGCTGGTCAGCACGGTCTCGGCGACCGGGAGGCGGTCGCCGCGGAGCTGGAACTCGCTGTTCCAGCCGCCCACCAGATGGCTGAGCCGGTAGTCGGCCAGCGCGGGCGCGGTCCAGGAGGCGGAGTCGAGCCGTTCGACGGTGACGGGCAGTGCCGGGCCGGTGTCGCGGCCGGAGCCGGAGCCGGAGCCGGAGACGGAGCCGGAGACGGAGACGGACGCGGAGCCGGGTTCGGAGCCGGGTTCGGAGTCGGTGGCTGCTTCCGGTGCGGTGTGGGTGAGTTCCGTCCAGCGCTCGACGACGTCGCTGTCCGGGCGGACCCGGTAGCAGAGCTCGGCGCGCAGCGGGCGGCGCCGGTCGTCGAGGCGCAGCCGCAGTTCGCCGCCGTCGACGGTGGCCCCGGCGAAGCGCCACTGGACGCCCCGGGTGCCGTCGCCGAAGCGGACCTGGAGGCCGGCCGGTCCGAACCGGGCACCGCTCTGGGGCGCGAGCTCGTCGGCGGCGGCGTCGGCCTCGAAGCTGCTCGCGGCGGGCGAGGCGGGCTCGGGGAGCCGCGCGAGGACGGCGTCGTCCAGCGGCCGGCCCCAGTACAGGTGCCGTGGGCTGCCGTCGGAGCCGATCCGCACCACGTACCGGGTGTGCGGCGTGCGCAGGATCGCGAGGCCGAGAGCGGCGTCGAACGTGACGGGCGGGAGCGTGTCGAGCACGGGTGGGATCCCCTGACGTGCGGAGAGGTACGGGGCGTGGGGCCGGCGCGGCGCGGGGTGAACGCGCCCTCGGCGAGGGGTGAACGCGCCTTCGGCCAGGGCCCCTTGGCGGAGGGCACGGAGGCGGCCACGAGCGTAGGGCGGCGTCTGACGAGAAATCAATACTGGAAGAAGTTATTTATTTGCTCTACGTTTCACCCGTGTTTCGACATCACTCCCGGCCTCTGGTCAGTGCACCCGCCGAAACCGCGGTCCTCGCCCTCCTGTTGGCGGAAGGACCGCTCAGCAGGGTGGAGCTGGCCCGACGCACCGGACTCTCCTCGACGGCCGTCACCAAGGCGGCCCGGCCGCTCATCGACGACGGCTACCTGTACGAACTCCCGCCGGAGCGCACCGCCCCCGGCGCGGGACGGCCCGTCAATCCGCTGGCGGTGGCTCCCGACCGGGAGTTCTTCGTCGGCGTCAAGGTCAGCCCCGACCACCTCTTCGGCGCGGTCTGCGACCTGAGGGCCGGCATCCGCGTCACGGCGAGCCTGCCGCTGACCGACTGCCGGCCGGACACCGTCACCGCCGTGTTCACCGAGCTGATCGACGAACTCCTGGGCTGCGAACCGGAGTTCCGAGACCGGACCCGGCACGTCGGGGTCGCCGTCTCGGGCGACGTCGACCGCGACAGCGGGCTGGTGCGCCACTCCGGCCTGCTCGGCTGGAGCGACGTCCCGCTCGCCGGACTGCTCACCGACGCCACCGGCCTCGCGGTGACCGTGGAGAACGACGTGCGGGCCCTGACCGTCGCCGAGCACTGGTTCGGCGAGGGCATCGGCACCGGCTACTTCGCGCTGGTCACCATCGGCGCCGGCATCGGCTCCGCCCTGGTCGTCAACGGGGAGCTGCTCCGCGGCGCCTACGGCGTCTCCGGCGAGGTCGGCCACATCTGCGTCGACCAGGCCGGACCGCGCTGCCGCTGCGGCGCGCACGGCTGCGTGGAGGCCCTGGCCTCCACCGACGCGATCCTGCGCGTGGTCCGGGAGGCCACCGGGCGGACGGAGCTCACCTTCGAGCAGGTCGTCGAGCTGGCCCGTGACGGCGAACCGGCGGCCCGCGAGGCCTTCGCCCGGGCCGGCCGTGCCATCGGCGTCGGCATCGCCACGCTGGTCAACCTGGTCGGCCCGGAGCGCGTGGTCGTCAGTGGCGAAGGCCTCGCCGCCTACGACCTGTTCGGCCGCCACATCAAGGACGCGTTCGCCGCCCACGCCTTCGGCGCGGCCTCCCGCTGCCCGCTGCTGCTCCGCCCGCTCCCCTGGGAGGAGTGGTCCCGCGGCGCCGCCGCCGTGGCCATCCAGGCCCTGTTCCCGCAGTACGCGGCCACCGCCGCGACCGGCTCCGGCTGAACCGCCGGACCTCACCACGGCCCGCGTGCGGCCCACACCGTTCGCGCGCGGCCGTGCCCGTACGGACTCCCTGGCCAGTGCCCTCCACTGCCGGCAAGCACTGTCGAAGGCACCGGCCAGGTAGCACACCCGCCCCGCCCCACCCTCACCGAAGGATGCGACATGAGCGCACGCAGAACCGAGCTTAGCCGACGGGGGTTCCTCACCGGATCGCTGCTGGTCGCCGCCGGAACCGTGCTGACCAGCGCCTGCAGCACCGACCCCACCGGCGGCTCCGGCTCCGGCGCGAAGACCACCCTCAACGTCTGGTACCACGCCTACGGCGAGGCCGGCACTCAGCAGGCGGTGCTCCGCTACGCCACCGCCTTCACCAAGGCCCACCCGGACATCGCCGTGAAGGTCACCTGGGTCCCCGGTGACTACGCGGCCAAGCTCAACGCGACCCTGCTGACCGACGCGGCCCCCGACGTCTTCGAGATCGGCGAGGCCGGCGAGATGCTGGCCCGCCGCGGCCAGATCGCCGCCCTCGACGACGTGTACGGCAGCACCAGGAGCGACTTCAACACCAACGCCATCGACTCGGTCACCGTCGACGGCAAGCTGTACGGCGTCAAGATGATCGACGACGTCATGATGCTCTACTACCGCAAGAGCACCCTGGCCAAGGCCGGGATCACCCCGCCCACCACCTACGACGGCCTCGTGTCCGCCGCGAAGGCCCTGACCACGGGCAAGGGCAAGGGCCTGTTCCTCGGCAACGACGGCCTCGGCGACTCCGGCATCCTGGCCGTCTGGTCCAACGGCGCCGAACTCGTCAGCCCCGACGGCAAGGTGGGCTTCGGCTCAGCCCGGGCGCTCGAAGCGCTCACCGGACTCAAGCGCCTGCACGACGACAAGTCGCTGCTGCTCGGCTTCACCACCGACTGGTGGGACCCGGCGGCCCTCGTCCAGGGCGTCGCGCCGATGCAGTGGTGCGGCCTGTGGGCGATGCCCGCCGTCAAGTCCGCGCTCGGCGACGACTTCGGCGTCCTGCCCTGGCCCGCCTTCAAGGCCGGCGGCGCCCCCGTCGTCCGCGTCGGCGGCTGGACCAGCTGTGTCAACGCCAAGGGCAGGAAGGTCGACGCGGCCAAGAAGTTCGTCCAGTGGCTGTGGGTCCAGCAGGCCGACCTGCAGAAGGACTTCGCCGAGAGCTACGGCTTCCACGTGCCGCCCCGCCGCTCCGTGGCGGCCGGCGCGGACAAGCTCTCCCAGGGCTCCGCCAAGGAAGCCGTCACCCTTGCCGACCGCTACGGCAAGCACAACCCGGGCACCTGGGACACCGCCGTCAGCAACGCCTTCAACTCGGCCGCGTCCAAGATCGCGGCGGGCGACGGCGACGCCGCGGGCCTCCTCGCCGAGGCGGTCAAGAAGGCCCAGGGCGAGATAGACAAGCAGCGCGGCTGATGGAACCGGCACCGGAACTCACCCTTCCGACCGCGCCCGCAGGGCGCCCCGCGGCCGGGCCGCGGGGCGTGCCCCGCACCCGCCGTCCCGGCGCCGGCCGACCGAGCGGCGGCCGGCGCCGGGACGGCAGGGCACCGGCGGGCCGGTCCCGCACGGGCCGGGCGGGCGTGCTCGCCTTCGTCCTGCTGACCGCACCCATGCTGATCGGGCTCGCGGTCTTCAAGTACGTCGCCATCGGCTGGAGCTTCCTGCTCAGCCTCAGCGACGCCCGCGGCACCATCGCGCTCGGCCACTGGGTCGGACTCGAGAACTACCGCACCCTCCTGGCCGACCAGGCCTTCCGCGACTCCCTGGTCCAGATCCTCGTCTTCACCGCCTTCATCGTGCCGGTCACCTTCGCCGCCTCCCTCGGACTCGCCCTCCTGGTCCACCGGGTCCGGCGGGGCCGTGCCCTGGTGCGCACCGCCTTCCTCATCCCGACGGCCGTCTCGTACGTCGCCGCCTCGCTGCTGTGGAAGATGTGCCTGTTCAACGGCCTGCCCGCGGGCATCGCCAACACGATCGGCGGCTGGTTCGGCGCGGACCCCGTGCCCTGGCTGCAGACCACCTCGCCCCCGCTGTACTGGGTCGTCCTGGTCACCCTGCGGCTCTGGCTCCAGGTCGGCTTCTACATGGTGCTCTTCCTGGCCGGCCTCCAGGCCATCCCCCGGGAGGTCCACGAGGCCGCCGCGCTCGACGGCGCGACCGGCTTCCGGCTGCTGCGCAGGATCACCCTGCCGATGCTCCGCAACACCTCGGTCGCCGTCCTCATGCTGCTCTTCATCGCGGCCTTCCAGGCCTTCGACGAGTTCTACAACCTCTTCAACAGCGGCCTGTCCGGCACCGGCACCGCCCCCGTCCTGACCCCGCTGGTCCACCTCTACAACACCGCCATGGGCAGCCAGAACTACGGTCTCGGCTCCGCCGGAGCCTTCGTGCTCACCGCCCTCATCGTCGGAGTGACGCTGCTCCAGGGCCGGTTCACGGGATTCGGCAAGAGCGAAGGATGAGCCACACATGACCCTTCCCGGACTCCACCGAGCCCTCCGCGTCACCGGCCGGGGACTGCTCGTCGGCCTGCTGACCGCGCTCTTCCTCGCGCCGTTCTACCTCATGCTGCGCAACTCGCTCATGGACGCCCAGGGGCTGACGGCACCCGAGTGGACGTGGTGGCCCTCGACCGCCCACGTGGAGAACTTCACCGCGCTCTTCGACGACCCGACCGTCTCCATGGGCCGGGCCCTCGGCAACTCGCTGCTGATCGCCGCCGTCACCGCCCCCGTCTCCACCGTGCTGGCCTCCGCCGCCGGCTACGCCTTCGCCCGGATCCCCGTCCGGGGCCGCGGCGTCCTGCTGGCCCTGGTGGTGGCCACGCTGATGATCCCGGGCTCGGTCACCTTCGTACCGACCTTCGTCGTCGTCGGCTCCATGGGCGGCGTGAACACGCTCTGGGGCATCATCGTGCCCGGCCTGTTCAACCCCTTCGCCGTCCTGCTGTTCCGCAACTTCTACCTGCAGTTCCCGGCCGAGATCGAGGAGGCCGGACGGCTGGACGGCCTCGGCTGGTTCGGCCTGTACGGGCGGATCGCCCTGCCGAGCTCCGGCGCGATGCTCGCCTCGCTCGGCGCCCTGTCCTTCATCGACAGCTGGAACTCCTTCCTGTGGCCGCTGGTCATCGGACAGGACCCGTCGGCGTGGACCGCCCAGATCGCCCTCTCGACCTTCCTCACCTCGCAGACCGTCAACCTCCCCGGCCTCTTCGCCGGTGCCGTCGTCACGATCACCCCCCTGGTCGTCATGTTCCTGGTCGCCCAGCGCTACATCGTCGAAGGCATCGCGACCAGCGGTCTCAAGGGCTGACGGACCCGCGCCCCCGATCCGCACCACCGCACCTCCCGTACCACCGCACGACCGGCACCGACGCACCTCCCGCACCTCCCTTCATCCGAGCAGGCACCACACCTCCCTCCACAAGGAGCCCCCGTGACACCCGGCACACTGCTCCGACGCGCGACCGCGGCCCTGGCCACGGTCTCCGCGCTGCTCATCGGCAGCCCCTCGGCGGGCGCCACCACACCCCCCGGCCCCGCCCCCGCGGCCGCCCCCACCGTCCTCACCGGAGCGCAGCTCGCCGCGTCCTGGACCGGGCCGCTCAGCACCCGCGGCCGCTGGATCGTCGACGCCGCCGGCAACCGCTTCAAGCTGAAGTCCGGCAACTGGGCCGGCGCCCAGGGCACCTACGAGGGCAGCGGGGACGTCAACGACGTCACCAACCACCAGGCCGACCAGAACTCCCACAACATCCCGCTCGGCCTGGACCGCACGCCCGTCGACCGGATCCTGGCCGACTTCCACGCCCTCGGCCTCAACAGCATCCGGCTCCCCTTCGCCAACGCCCTCGTGCACGACACGGTGCCCGTGCCCGACTCCGCGGTCGCCGCCAATCCGCAGCTCAAGGGCAAGACCCCGTTGCAGATCATGGACGCCGTCGTCGCGGCGCTCACCGCCGACGGCTTCGCGGTCGTCCTGAACAACCACACCACCAGCTACCGCTTCTGCTGCGGCCTCGACGGCAACGAGCGCTGGAACAGCGGCCAGACCACCCGGCAGTGGATCGACGACTGGGTGTTCCTCGCCAAGCGCTACCAGAACAACACCCGCGTCGTCGGCGCCGACCTGCGCAACGAGGTCCGCCGCGACACCTGGAACGACGCCAACTGGGGCTGGGGCAACGACCACGACCTCAACAAGGCCTTCGAGGAGGCCGGCAACGAGATCCTCCAGGCCGACCCGGACCTCCTGATCGTCATGGAGGGCATCAACTGGCAGGGCATCCCCACCGACATCACGCCCCACGGCCGCCCGATGCTCACCCCGGTCGCCACCCTCTCCAACACCCTGATCCACTCCGACAAGCTGGTGTACGCGGCGCACTTCTACGGCTACACCGGACCGAACCACACCGGGGCCACCGGCACGGGCGAGACCCACGACCCGCGCTACGAGGAGCTCAGCCCCGAGGCCCTCGTCAAGGCCGTCGACGACGAGGCCCTCTTCGTCACCCGCGACGGCCAGCACTTCACCGCCCCCGTCTGGATCAGCGAGTTCGGCGCCGGCGGCCGCGGCCCCGTCGACGCCCGGGAACGCGACTGGTTCACCCGCTTCACCGACATCCTGGTGCGCAACGACGCGGACTTCGCGATCTGGCCCCTCGTCGGCTGGACCGATGCCGCCGGCACCCCCAACGACAGCTGGGCCATGGTCGGCTACAGCGCGACCGGGACGCGCAACGGCGTCCTCGACCCCGGCGACTGGCGCGCAGCCGACTGGACCAAGCTGGTCGAGGCCCCCGCCCGCTCGGGCCGGATCGCCCCCGGCCCCCGCTGGAACATGCTCAACCTGGACTACGGCGACTACGACGTCTCCGCCACCATGCTCGCCAGGCCCGACTGGTCCCCGGGCAACCGCAAGGGCAACTGCCCCGACACCCAGCGCCTGGTCGGACTCGGCCGCAGCGACAGCCGCGGCCTGTGCACCGACGCCGGACAGCCCGCCAAGGCGAGCGGCGCCTGGACCACCGTCACCGACGAGCGGTACGTCACCGGCGGCGACTGGGCGAGCGGCTACAACAAGCTCCAGTGCCCCGACCGCACCTTCGCCGTCGGCTACAGCGTCCGCTCCAACGCCATGTCCGCCCTCCTGTGCGCCCCCGCCACGGCCGCCCTGCCGGTCAACGGGCGCGTGCTCTGGTTCGACCACGGCGACAACCGGCCCGCCACCGGCGGCTCGACCGGCAGCGACTGGGCCCCCGGCTACTACAAGGGCCAGTGCGCCGACGGCGAGTACCTCGCCGGGGTCGCCTTCACCTGGAAGTGGAACCACGGGGGCGTCCCCGACGCGCTGCTGTGCCGCCCGCTCGCCTGACCACCGGCGCCCGCTCGTCCGACCGCCGGCCGGCCGCTCACCCGAGCACCCGGCCGGCGCCGCACCTGATCCACCCGCACCTCGTTCCCTGAGCTCCTGAGGAGTACCGCCGCCATGCCCCGACTGGAGATCGCCGACGACGGCTTCCGTCTCGACGACCGCCCGTTCCGGATCCTCTCCGGCGCCCTGCACTACTTCCGCGTCCACCCGGACCAGTGGGCGGACCGCCTCCACAAGGCACGGCTCCTCGGCCTCAACACGGTCGAGACCTACGTCCCGTGGAACCTGCACGCCCCGCGCCCCGGGGAGTTCCGCATGGACGCGGGTCTCGACCTGCCCCGCTTCCTCGACCTGGCCGCCGCCGAAGGACTCCACGTCCTGCTCAGGCCCGGCCCCTACATCTGCGCGGAGTGGGAGGGCGGCGGCCTGCCGTCCTGGCTGCTCGCCGACGACGACCTCGTGCTGCGCAGCCGCGACCCGCGCTTCCTGCGGGCCGTCGACGGGTACCTCGGCGCGCTCCTGCCCCCGCTCCACCGCCACCTCGCCAGCCACGGCGGGCCGGTCATCGCCGTCCAGCTGGAGAACGAGTACGGCGCCCACGGCGACGACACCGCCTACCTCGCCGAACTCGCCGCCCTGCTGCGCCGGCACGGCGTCGACGTCCCCCTCTTCACCTGCGACCAGCCCGCCGACCTGGCCCGCGGCGGCCTGGACGGCGTCCTCGCCACCGCGAACTTCGGCAGCCGGGTCAGCTCGGGCCTCGCCGCCCTCCGCGCCCACCAGCCCAAGGGCCCCCTGATGTGCGCCGAGTTCTGGATCGGCTGGTTCGACCGCTGGGGCGGCATCCACACCCGCCGCGACGCCGACGAGGCCGCGAGCGAACTCGACCGGCTGCTCGCCGCCGGAGCCTCCGTCAACATCTACATGTTCCACGGCGGCACCAACTTCGGCTTCACCAACGGCGCCAACGACAAGGGCACCTACCGCCCCACCGTCACCTCCTACGACTACGACTCCCTCCTGGACGAGGCCGGCGACCCCACCGCCAAGTACGCGGCCTTCCGCGAGGTCATCGCCCGCCACGCCCCCGTCCCCGACGAGCCCGTCCCCCCGGCCGCTCCCAAGGCCGCCCACGGGGCCGTGGAACTCCCGTACACCGCCTCCCTCCTCGGCCAGGCCGACGCCCTCGGCACCCCCGAGAAGGCGGACCGGCCGCTCACCATGGAGGAGCTCGGCCAGTCCTTCGGCTTCGTCCTGTACGAGACCGAGCTGACCGCGCCCGGGCCGGCGGTCCTGCACGCGGAACGGGTCCACGACCGCGCCCAGGTCTTCGTCGACGGACAGCCGGTCGGGGTCCTGGAGCGCGAGAACCACGAGCACGCCCTCGCCTTCACCGTCCCCCGGCCGGGCGCCGCACTGACCGTCCTCGTCGAGAACCAGGGCCGGGTCAACTACGGGGCGGCCCTCCACGACCGCAAGGGCCTCCTCGGCCGCGTCACCGTCGACGGGCAGCCGCCCGCCGCCTGGCACAGCCGCGCCCTGCCCCTCGACCGCCTCGATCCCCTCGCCTTCCGCCCCACCGGCCCCGAGGCCCCGCCGGTCGGGCCCGCGTTCCACCGCGGTACCTTCACCGTGGCCGGGCCCGCCGACACGTACCTGCACCTGGACGGCTGGACCAAGGGCCTGGCCTGGATCAACGGCTTCCCGCTCGGGCGCTACTGGTCCCGCGGTCCGCAGACCAGCCTGTACGTCCCGGCACCCGTCCTGCGCGAGGGCGAGAACGAGCTCACCGTCCTCGAACTCCACGCCTCCACCGGCCGCCACGTCCACCTGCGGGACACCCCCGCCCTCGGGGCCACCGAGGAGTGACCGCCCGCCGCCGGGCCTCCGCCCCGCCCGACCCGCCGCCGCGCCCCGAAGGAGCCGCCATGCCCGGCATCCCCCGCCCGAACGCCGTCCTCTTCGACATGGACGGCACCCTCGTCGACACCGAACGCCTCTGGCAGCAGGCGGTCGAGGAGGAGGCCCGGCGCCTCGGCCTCGTCCTCGGGGACGCGGACGTCGCCTTCGTCCGCGGCCGCGCGATCGAGGACTGCGCCGCCTACCTGGTCCGGCTCGCGGACGGCTCCACGGACCCGCTCCGGCTGGGCGCCTCCCTCGGCGCGCGCTTCGCGGAACTCGTCCGAGGCCGGGTCGTCCCGCTGCCCGGAGCCCTGGAGCTGCTGGCGGCGCTCCGTACCGCGGGCGTGCCCACGGCCCTGGTCTCCGCCTCGCCCCGGCCCGTCGTGGACACCGTCCTCGACGCCCTCGGACGCCACTGGTTCACCACCTCCGTCGCCGAGGGCGAGACCCCGCGCACCAAACCGGCCCCCGACCCGTACCGGGCGGCCGTCGCCGCCCTCGGCCTCGCGCCGGGGGCCTGCGTCGCCGTCGAGGACACCCCGACCGGAGTCGCCTCCGCCGAGGCGGCCGGCTGCGCCGTCGTGGCCGTCCCCTCGCTCACGCCCATCCCGCCGGGACCGCGCCGCCGGGTCGCCCGCAGCCTGCTGGACGTCGACCTCGCCCTGCTGGGGAGCCTGGCGCCGGGGGAGTGGAGCGTGCCGGGGGAGGGAGACGGACCCGGGGAGGGAGACGGGCCGGGGGAGGGAGACGGGCCGGGGGAGGAGGGAGCGGGGCGCGCCGGGAAAACCCGTCGAGAGGGCGGGTGATCTCTGACAGGGTGACCCCGTCCCGTACCGCCCCACCCCGCCCGAAAGGGAAGCCCGTGCCGCGTGCCGTCGAGCTGATCCGCTCCGCCTCCCTGTCCGACGTCGCCGAGTACGCCTACGCGGCCACCGCGCCGGCCGAGGCGCGGCTGATCTTCCTGGCCGGGGCGTGCCCGCTCGACGCCGACGGCGCCACCGTGGCCGTCGGTGACGTCGCCGGACAGGCCGCGCAGGCCGTGGCGAACCTGCGGACCGCCCTGAAGGACGCCGGCGCCACGCTGCAGGACGTCATCAGCACCCGCGTCCTCGTCGCCACCCACCGGCAGCCGGACCTGGTCACGGCGTGGGAGGTGGTCCGCGACGCCTTCGGCGACCACGACGTGCCCAGCACCCTGATGGGCGTGACCGTGCTCGGCTACCACGACCAGCTCGTGGAGATCGAGGCGGTCGCCGCGGTGCTCGACGCCTGAGCCGCGCGGGGACCGTCAGCGGGGGAGCTCCTGCTCCGCCCAGATGGTCTTGCCGCGGCGGCTGTAGCGGCTGCCCCAGCGGGTGGTGAGCTGGGCCACCAGATACAGGCCCCGGCCGCCCTCGTCGGTCAGCTGCGCCCGCCGCATCCGCGGGTGGGTGGCGCTCGGGTCGGACACCTCGCAGACCAGCCGGCCGGCCCGGATCAGCCGCACCTCCACCGGGCCGCCCGCGTACCGGATCGCGTTGGTGACCAGCTCGCTGAGCACGAGCTCGGTGGTGAACACCAGCTCGTCGAGGTCCCAGGCCCGCAACTGCGCCGCGGCGGCCTCGCGCACCCGCCCCACCGCCGCCGGATCGGCCTCCACCGGCCAGGCGGCCGCGTCCTCCGGCGGCACCGTGCGGGTACGGGCGAGCAGCAGCGTCACGTCGTCCGCGAGCCCGACGACGGGCCGGCCCGTCACGATCTCCCGGCCGAGCTCCCGCAGCGGCCCCGCCAGCGCCGCGGGCCGGGCCAGCCGGGCGGCCAGTTCGGCCATGCCCACGTCCATGT
This sequence comes from Streptomyces showdoensis, assembly GCF_039535475.1. Lineage (NCBI taxonomy): Bacteria > Bacillati > Actinomycetota > Actinomycetes > Kitasatosporales > Streptomycetaceae > Streptomyces > Streptomyces showdoensis. The sequence continues at coordinate 75,890 of NZ_BAAAXG010000004.1, forward strand.
CGCCGTCCCGGCCCTCGATCAGGCCGTCGGTGTACAGGGCGAGGACGCTGCCGGGGGCCAGGTCGACCTCCGTCGTCTCGAAGGGCAGCCCGCCGACCCCGAGCGGCGGCCCGGGATCCACCGGCAGGTACGTCACCTTCCCCGCGGGGTCCGCCACGACCGGCGGGGGATGCCCCGCGGACGCCACCGCGCACCGCCGCGAGATCGGGTCGTAGATCGCGTACACGCAGGTCGCGCCCGTGGGGGAGGTCGCGTGCCGGTCCCGCCAGCCGTCGTCGTCCGGCTCGCCCTCGTCCGCCGCGTCCCCCGGCTCCTCGGGGTAGGCCGCCAACTGGGAGACCAGGTCGTCCAGATGGGCCATCAGCTCGTCGGGTTCGAGGTCGAGGTCGGCGAGGGTGCGCACGGCCGTCCGCAGCCGGCCCATGGTGGCCGTGGCGGCCAGGCCGTGCCCGACCACGTCCCCCACGACCAGCGCGACCCGCGCGGAGGACAGCGGGATCACGTCGAACCAGTCCCCGCCGACCCCGGTCGCCGTGCCGGCCGGGAGGTAGACGGCGGAGGTGCTCGCCGCGGGCGTCTCGCTCTGCGTCGGAGGCAGCATGCTGCGCTGGAGGCCGACGGCCGCCCGGTGCTCCCGGGTGAACCGCCGGGCGTTGTCGAGCGCGAGACCGGCCCGGCCCGCGATCTCGCGCAGCAGGTCCTGGTCGGGGGCCTGGTACGGGCCCCGGTCGGCGTGCCGGCCGACGGACACCCGGCCGAGCACCATCCCGCGCGCCCGGAGCGGGGCCGTCATGGTCAACGGGTAGCCGCCGACGGCCGGGGCGTCGACCGCAGGACCGGTGCCCGCGCCGCCGTCGGCGGGGACGACGGCGAGGACGGCCCCCGGGTCCGCGGGATTCCCGGCCCCCGCGGGGGTCCTCGGACCGCCGCCGTCGCTCCGGGCGCCGATGCCGCCGTCGCTCCGGGCGCCGATGCCGCCCTCGCCACCGCCACCGCGCGCTTCCGGTCCGTCGGGCCCCTCGGTCCCGCTCTCCCCGTCGTCCCCGGGGACCTCCCCGTCGTCCCCGGAGGCGTCGGCGAGCCGTCCCGCCACGGCCGTGCGGCGCAGCAGCAGCCGGCCCTCCCGGTCGGGCACCGGCTCCTCGCCGTACACCACTCCGTCGGCGAGCTCGACCACGGCCAGGTCGCCCAGGCCCGGCACCAGCGCGGCGGCGAGCTCCCGGCCCGTGTCGGTGACCGACAGGGAACGGCCGACCGAGGCGGTGGCACGGTGCAGCAGCGCGAGGCGCTCGGTCGAGCGGCGCAGCTCGGTCACGTCGGTGAACAGCGCGGTCAGCCCCAGCACCTGCCCGTCGGGCGACTGCAGACGGAACGCCGAGATCGAGATGATCACCCCGCCGCGCGGATCGTCGAGCGTCCGCAGGACCTCCTCCACCCCCATCAGCGGGGTGCCCGTGCGCAGGACCTGACGCAGCTTCTCCTCGATCGCGTCCGCGTCCCCGGGCCACAGGAAGTCGCCGAGACGCCGCCCCCGCAGGTCGGCCGGCACGCCGGTGTACGGCAGGAGGTGGGTGTTGGTCCGCAGCAGCCGCAGCCCCGCGTCGAACACGGCGAGCCCCACCCGGTCCTGCAGGAACAGCTCCCGGACGAACGCCCGGTCCTGGTGCCGCCGGACGGCCCGCGCCGCCGGGGTGGCCAGCACCAGGCACCCCGCGGGCTCGCGGTCGCCCGCGAGGTCGAACGCCTGGAAGACCACGGGCAGTTCCGCGCCCTGGCCGGTGCGCAGCACCGCGTCCCCGCGCCGGGCGCCCCGCGCGTACGCCGCGACGAGCCCGGGCCAGGCCGCGGGTTCCGCGAGCAGCGAGCGCGCCGACGTGCCGACCACCGCGGCGGCGGACCGGCCGAGCAGGGCCCCGGCCTCCGGGGTCCAGCCGTCGATCCGGCCCCGGCTGTCGATCAGCGCGGCGGCACCGTCCTCGGTGAAGGGCGGCAGGCCGTCGTCGGGCAGGAGCGCGTCGCTCACGGTGCCCCCTCCCCGCGCGTCGCCCGGGCCCGGGCGATCAGCAGCGCGACGTCGTCGTGGTCGTCGGCCCCCCGCAGCGCGCCGAGCAGCAGGTCGCAGGTCTGCTCCAGGGGCTGCGGGGGACGGTCCAGCAGGTCGGTGAGGGCGGCGAGCCGTACGTCGATGTCCTGGTCCCGGGTCTCGACCAGGCCGTCGGTGTACAGGACCAGGTCGTCGCCCGCCCCGAACGGGATCTCCTGCGTCTCGAAGGGCACGCCGCCGACGCCCAGCGGCGCGCCCTCGGAGAGTTCGAGCAGCCGGGGCGTCCGGCCGGCGGCGACGTGCACGGGCGGCGGGTGGCCGGCGTTCGCGACGCGGCAGCTGCCGCTGTACGGGTCGTACACGGCGCACACACAGGTGGCCATCGCGTCGTCCAGGTCGGCGGCGGTGCGGTCCAGGTGTTCCAGGACCACGGAGGGCGCGAGTCCGAGCGCGGCGAGGGTGCGGGCGGCGGTGCGGAACTGCCCCATGGTCGCGGCCGCGTTGATGCCGCTGCCCATGACGTCACCCACGACCAGCGCGGTCTTCCCGTCGGGGAGCGGGATCGCGTCGAACCAGTCGCCGCCGACCTCGACCGACTCGGACGCGGGCTGATAGCGGTAGGCGACGTCGAGGCCGTTGAGCCGTGGCGGTCCGTGCGGCAGCAGATGGCGCTGGAGGGCGAGGGCGGCCTGGCTCTGGTGGCGGTACCAGCGGGCGTTGTCGATGGCGACCGCCGCGCGGGCGGCCAGCTCCCCGGCCAGCAGGACGTCGTCCTCGTCGAACGGCACCGGGTTGCGGGCCCGCTTCAGGTCCAGCACCCCCAGGACGACCCCGCGGGCCCGCAGGGGCACGGCGAGGTACGAGTGGATGCCCGCCCGCCGCAGCAGCGCGGCGGTGGCCTCCCCGCTGGCGATCCGGGGCAGGTCGCCGTCGGTGACCTGCCGCACGAGGACCGGGCGCCCGGTCCGGGCACAGAGGGTGACCAGGCGCTCGGCGCCGTACCGGGCCGGCTCGCCGACCGGGTCGGCGGCCTCCTGCGCCGGGGTGGGGTACGCGGCCTTCACCGCGAGCGCGCGGAACACGGCCGGACCCGAGGTCCGGGTGGGACCCGGCTGCGTCAGGATGTCCTCCAGGACGTCGACGGCCGCGATGTCGGCGAACTCCGGGACCACCAGGTCCGCCAGCTCGTGGGCGGTGAGGTCCAGGTCGAGCGTGGTGCCCACCCGCTCCGAGGCGGCCGCGATCACCGCGAGGCGGCGTCTGGCCCGGGCGGCCGTCCGGGCCGCGTTGTGCTGCTCGGTGATGTCCGTGACCGCGGCGGCGACCCCCCATGATCCGCCGCTCGGGCGTCTCCAGCCGGTAGAGGGAGACCGACCACACCCGCTCCTCGCCGTCCGGGCCGGCCACGCCCCGTACGCTCCGGGAGAGGACGGGCTCGCCCGTCTCCAGCACCTCCCCGAGAGCCGTCTCCAGCGCTTCCGCGTCCGGCGTCGCCACGGCCTCCCGGACCGTGCGCCCCAGGTGGTCGGCGGCGGGCAGGCCGTCGATCCGCTCCAGCGCCGGGTTGACCAGGACGAAGCGGAGATCGTGGTCGAGCACGGCCAGGCCGAGCGGCGAGTGGCCGACCAGGAGCGAGGACAGGGTCAGGTTCCGCTCCACCCGCCGGACCGCGGCCCGGTCCGAGGCGAGGCCCAGGGCGTAGGGCCGCCCCCGCTCGTCCTGGAGCCGCGTGTTGCGGAACTCCACCAGGATCGTGCGGCCGTCCTTGTGCCGTACGGGGAAGACCCCGGCTCCCGGCCCGTCGCCCGCCACCACGCGGCCGACCAGCGCGTTCACCTGCTCCCTGTGCCGCTCCTCCACCAGCAGTGCCACGGCCTGCCGCCCGAGGACCTCGGCCGCGGGGTAGCCGAAGAGCACCTCCGCCTGCGGGCTCCACAGGACGATCCGGCCCTGGTCGTCGAGGATGACGGCGGCCACCCCGAGCACGTCGAGGAGCCCGCCCGGCTCCAGGGCGAGATCGCCGGCCGCCGGGTCCGGGCCGGCGGGGAAGGCCGCCGCGCTCATCCAGACCGTGTCCCTCCTCCACCCCACAGCCCCTCCATCATCCCGCCACGGAAGCGGACCGCCAGTCGTGAAGGTCGGGCAGCGCATGAAGGGCGCGAAAACGGCGATGACGGAAACCGCAAATAAATCAGATCCGGACATGTCGGATTAAGTGTTCGCCGGTGATCTGAGTCACGGCACCCCCTATCCCGGGGATGCTGTCGCGGCGTCATGTGCGTGCCCCGGCGGAACAGTTGACGAGATGGATCACGGCGCCGTATTCGATCCCTTTCCGGCGCGTAAAAGATCTGCTTGCTTTTGCGAATCAGGCCCTTGTTCTGGCTCTTCGGATTCGCCTACGGTCACCCGTCATCCGGACGGAACGCCGAATCCTGCCGCCGCCCGGGCACCGCACTCACCCATACGCACGGCAGGAGCGGGGGACCCACAGGTTCGCCGCCGCCCCGGTCTCCGGGGCGGCTCGGGGTGTAGTCGCGCACCGCGCGGCCGGGCAGCTCCTGCCCGAACCCGACAGCTCACCTCGCAGGCGAAGGAGAGGACATCGCCATGCGTGGAAACGGTAAGCACCGCCGCCCCGGGAACACTCCGCTCGCTCGCGGGCTGGCCGTCGTCGGCATCACCGGCAGCGCCGCACTCGCCCTGCCGCTCGCCGGCGCGACGGGCGCCGCCGCCGAGGCCCCGCAGGCCGCGCCGACGGTGCGCGCCGTACAGGCCGTACAGGCCGCGCCGACGGTGCGCGCCGTACAGGCCGTACAGGCCGCGCATTCGGTCGCGATCGAAAAGGCGGCGGCGTCGCAGGCCGTGAAGGCGAACGGCGTCGTGCGCTATGCGGTGGTCGCCGGAGACTCGCTGTCGAAGATCGCCCAGAAGCACCACGTGAGCGGCGGCTGGAAGAAGATCTACCGAGACAACCGCGCCGCCGTGGGCGCGGACCCCGGTCTCATCCGCCCCGGCCTGCACCTCTCCATCGACGCGAAGGGCGCCAAGGGCGCCAAGGCCGGCAAGGCCGGCGAGCGTCCGGCCGCCGTGAGCGGATCGGGTGCGGGCGGCGGGTCCGCGCTCCCGGCGGTCGCGTCCCGCCCGGCCGCCCAGCCGGCCGTGGTCCAGGCCGCGGCCCAGGCGCCCGCGGTCTCCTCGGCGTCTTCGGCGGCCTCGGCCGTCTCGTACACGAACGACCTGGACGGCTGGATCCGCGAGTCGCTCGCGATCATGGCCAGGAACGGCATTCCGGGCACGTACGAGGGCATCCACCGCAACGTCATGCGCGAGTCCTCGGGCAACCCGCTGGCCGTCAACGACTGGGACTCCAACGCCCTCGCCGGCACCCCCTCCAAGGGCCTGCTCCAGGTGATCGAGCCCACCTTCCAGGCCTACCACGTCCCCGGCACGGCCTTCGACCTGTTCGACCCGGTCGCCAACATCACGGCCGCCTGCAACTACGCGGCCGCCCGCTACGGCTCCATCGACAACGTCAACGGCGCCTACTGACGGCCGAGCGCCGCGCCCCCTGCTCCCTTATGGACAGGTGTCCATGTAACCTGGACACCTGTCCATAAAGTTCGAGGAAGGGGTGCGCCATGGATGCGGTCGCGAACGTGCTGGTCGGCCTGGTGGCGGCGCTGCACGCGTACATCATGGTTCTGGAGATGTTCCTCTGGGAGAAGGGGCCGGGACGCAAACTCTCCGGCTTCGACCCCGCGATGGCCCGGGCCACCGCCCCGCTCGCCGCGAACCAGGGCCTCTACAACGGCTTCCTGGCGGCCGGCCTCGTCTGGGGCCTGATCGCGGGGGACCCGACCGGCTTCCGGGTCCAGGTCTTCTTCCTGGTCTGCGTGCTGGTCGCCGGGCTGTACGGCGGCTTCACCGCCAACCGCCGCATCCTGGTGGCGCAGGCGCTCCCCGGGGCCCTCGCGCTCGGTGCCGTCCTGCTGGCCGGATGAGCACCGCACCGCCGGATCCGCGGGCCGAGCGGACCAGGGCCAAGCTGCGCCGAGCGCTCCTCGAGGAGTGCGCGGACAGCCCGCTCGCGCAGGTGAGCGTCGCGGCGCTGGTGCGGCGGGCGGGGGTCGGCCGTGCCACGTTCTACCTCCATTACGCCGACCTGGAGGCGCTCGCGACCGACGCGTGCGCCGACATCGTCCGCGACGCCGTCGACGCCCTGCACGCCTGGCGCGGCACGCCCGACCCGGCCTCCCCGCCCCCCGCGCTGCGCGAGTTCTTCGACCGGATCACCGCGCACGCCGGGCTCTACCGGGAGCTGCTGCGCCCGGGCGGCAGCGGTCCGCTCGGCCTCGTGCTCCACCAGGAGCTCCGCGCCCGGAGCCGGGCCGAGCGCGCCCTGGCCGGGGCACCGGAACCCGACCTGATCGCCTCGGCGGTGGCCGCGACCTTCGCCGGCGTACTCGCCGACTGGCTGCACGGCCTCATCGGGGCCGCCCCCGGCCGAGATCGCGCAGCGGGTCTGGGGACTGCTGATCACCCTGCACCGGGCCCCTCTGGACTGAGGGGTGCCGGGGGCGAAGGGTGGGGCCCCTCCCGGTGCCCCTAAGATGCGTCACCCGCGGTAGCGGCGGTGCCCTGAGGCGCCACGGCCGGAAGGAGCGCCCGAAGATGGCGGGCTGGAACGTGCAGGACATCCCCTCCCAGCGGGGACGCGTCGCGGTGGTCACCGGGGCCAACAGCGGCATCGGATACGTCACCGCCCGCGAACTCGCACGTGCCGGGGCGCACGTCGTCCTCGCCTGCCGCGACCGCACCCGCGGCGAGACGGCCCTCGCCCGGCTGCGCGGCGAAGTGCCGCACGCCGAAGCCGCGTTCGCGCCGCTCGACCTGGGGGACCTCTCCTCCGTACGGGACTTCGCCACCGCCCTGTCCGAGCGGCACGAGGGCCTCGACCTGCTCGTCAACAACGCCGGCGTGATGGCCCTGCCCCACGGCCGCACCGCCGACGGCTTCGAAACCCAGTTCGGGGTGAACCACCTCGGCCACTTCGCGCTCACCGGGCTCCTCATGCCCCTGCTGCTGCCCACCCCGGGCGCCCGGGTCGTCAGCCTCTCCAGCGGCTTCCACGCCCTGTCCGACCTCGACCACACCGACCTCAACGCCGAGCGCGGCTACCGTCGGTGGATCGCGTACGGCCGCTCCAAGACGGCCAACCTCCTCTTCGTCCACGAACTCGCGCGCCGCCTGGCCGCCGCCGGGTCCGGGCTCGTCGCGGCCGCCGCCCACCCCGGCTACGCCGCCACCAACCTGCAGACGGCAGGCCCCCGCCAGGAGGGCCGCCGCGCCGCCGCACGGATGATGGAGCTGGGCAACCGGATCATCGCCCAGCCCGCCGCCACCGGCGCCCTCCCCACCCTGTACGCCGCCACCGCGCCCGGCGTGCGGCCCGACGCCTTCATCGGGCCGAAGCTGGGCTGGCGCGGCGCGCCCACCCGCTCCTGGCGGGCCGGATGGACGCTGGACGACGCCTCCGGCGAGCGCCTCTGGACCGCGTCCGAGGAGCTCACCGGAGTCCGTTACTAGTCCGGTCCTCAGGCGAGGAACTCGCCGTCCCGGGCCACCACGACCCCGCCGTGCACGACCAGGTCCCGGCGCGGCATGTCCACCACGATCTGGGGCAGGCACTCGCCCCGCACCAGCACGAAGTCGGCCGGTGCGCCGGGCCGGAGGTCCGCGTGGGGCAGGCCCATGACGTCCGCACCGCCGTTCGCGGCCACGCCGTAGCAGTCCGACAGCTCCTCGTCGAGGCGGATGTCCGTCACCCAGCCCAGCAGGTGCGCGCGGTGCATCATGTCCGCGTTGCCGAACGGGCTCCAGGAGTCGCGCACCCCGTCGGAGCCGAGCCCGACCCGTACGCCGTGCTCGCGCAGCCGGGCGATCGGCAGCACCAGCGAGTCGGAGGGCGCCACGGTGGTGAGCGCGATGTCCTGGGCGCCCAGGTCGGCGGCGACGGCGCCGAGCTCGCGGTCCGACAGGGCGGGCAGGCAGAAGACGTGGCTGACGGTGACCTTGCCCGCGAGGGACAGGGCGCGGGTGCGGTCGATGATGCCGCGCATGGCCCTGAGCCCCTTCTCGCCCCGGTCGTGCAGGTGGATGTCCACGCCGATGCCGTGCCGGTCCGCGATGCCGAAGACCAGGTCGAGCTGCTCGTCGAGGGCCTGGTCGAAGCCGATCGGGTCGATGCCGCCGATCATGTCCACGATTCCGGCGCGGGCGGCCTCCTCGAGGAGCTCCGCGGTACCCGGGGTCCTGATGACGCCGTGCTGGGGGAAGGCGACGATCTGCACGTCGAGCGCATGGCGAAGCCGTTCCCGCGCGTCGGCGAGGCCCTCCACCCCGGCGAGGCCGTAGGCCGGGGCCACGTCGGCGTGGGCCCGCATGGCCCGGGTGCCGCGCGCGACCGCGTGCGACATCAGTCCGTACGCGCGCTCGGCCACCGGCCGACGCTGGCTGCGGAACAGCTCCACGTCCTGGGCGACGTAGTCGGCGATGCCGCTCGCCGGGCGGCGCGACACCCAGGAGCCGCCCCAGGTCGTCTTGTCCGGGTGGATGTGCGCGTCCACCAGCGACGGCAGCGCGATCCGGCCCCCGCCGTCGACGACCTTCGCACCGCGCGGCGCGGGGCCGGCCGAGACCCGTCCGTCGACGACCACGAGATCCGTCGGCTTCGCCGCGCCGAAGGGGCGCACGTTGCGGAAGACCACCGTCTTGTCCCGGTGCCGCGAGGCACCGGGAGCGGGCGCGGTCGACGCGGGGGCGGACGCGCCGGGAACGGCCGTCGCGGGCGGGGCGGTGGCGGCCACGGTGGCCGTCGTGCCCGCGAGTGCGGCGGCACCGGCCAGCATCGTGCGGCGGGAGAGCGTGGAGGAAGCGGGGGAGGCGGGGGACGGCTGCATGGGGGCTCCTTGGGGAGAGGGCCAACGGCTCCCCGTTTTTGTATACCAAGCTGCGGGCGGCGAACAAGGGTGAGCTGCCGCGAGGGGGAAATCCCAGATGAGAGCCGTGTGTGTTCACGGGGGCGGAGGTGACGGGGAGGGGTCTAGAGTCGTTCCGGCCTCTTGGTATACAAATTCTTCAGGCGTCGCCGAAGAGGGAGCGCAGGGCGACGGCCCTGCTGTCCCGCACGTGCAGGAGCGTGCTGGCCGCCGCGGCCTCCGCGTCGCCCGCGGCGATGTGCCGGAACATCTCGGCGTGCTGGGCCCGCATGTGCGCGGGTTCCTCGCGCAGCCCGAACAGCAGCCGCAGCTGCCAGCTCAGCTGCTCCATCATGCGCGCGAGCAGCGGATTGCCGGCCATGGCGACGACGCCCTCGTGGAACGCCGTGTGCGCGGCGACCTCCCGCGTCCCCTCGGCCTCGGCCGCCGCCGACTCGGCCTGGTGCAGCGTCGCCTCCAGGGCGGTCAGCCCCTCGGGGGCGCCCGCCGCCGCGACCCGCGCCGCGAGCCGGGAGGCCTGGACCGCCAGGGGCTCCCACACCTCGTACAGATGCTCCACATCGGTGCGCTCCAGGCGCCGGACGCGCACACCGCTGTGCGGGAGCAGTTCGAGGAGCCCCTCGGCGACCAGTGCGCGCAGCGCCTCGCGGACCGGCACGCGCGACATGCCGAGCTCCACGGCGACCTCCCGCTCGACGAGGCGGGCACCCTGCGCATACCGCCGGTCGACGATGCGCTGCAGGACGGCCTCGCGCGCCCGCGCGCCGAGCGGGCCCGGTCCGGCCTCCTTGGCCGTCGCCCCGGCTGACGTCCCGGCCGTCGCCTCGGCTGCCGATCGGGGCCTGTCGCTGTCCGCCACCGTGTCTGTCCTCATTCCGTCCTGCGCCGGGAACGCCCGGGCCCGCCCGGGCCGAGGATACGACGGGCGGGACCGGGCGGAGGGTCAGGCGGCCGCCGGTTCGGCCGTCTGCTCGGCGGCGGGTGCGGGCGCCGCCGCGCCGCGGGGGGCCTGGGCGGCGCGCAGGCCGAACCGCGCGATGACGGCGACGAGCGCGAAGGCCGTCGCCCCGATCCAGAAGGTGAGCGTGAAGCCGGACTCGGCGGGCAGCGGCGGGACGCCCGCCGGCAGGTGCTCCACGGTCTTCGAGGCCAGGATCGTGGTCACGACGGCACTGCCGATCGCGCTGCCGGTGGAGCGCGAGATGGAGTTGATGCCGTTGGCTATGCCGCTCTGGTGGTGCGGGACGCTCGCCATGATGACGGCGGGCATGGCCGCGTAGCCGAAGCTCACGGCCGCACCGACGATCACGCCGGCGCCGATCACCGAAGCGGTGTGGCCGTGGTCCAGGGCGAGCCAGCCGAAGCCCACGGTGCCGAGGGCGGCGGCCAGGACCAGCGCCGTGCGCGGACCGCGGTGGCGGACCAGCTGGCCGCCGACGGGGGAGGCGAGCAGCGAGACGATCGCGCCGGGCAGCAGGAACTGCACGGAAGCGCGCAGGATCGAGGCGTCGAATCCGTATCCGGTCAGGGCCTCGGGCATCTGCACGAGGTAGGAGACGCCGAGGAAGTTCGCGAACATGCCGAAGCCGACGAGGATGCCCGCCAGGTTGGCCATGAGCACCGGCCGGTGGACGAACATCCGCATGTCGACCAGGGGCTCGCGGACCTTCAGCTCGATCAGGACCCAGACGGCGGTCATGACGGCCGCGCCCGCGAAACTGCCCAGCGTGCGCCCGGAGGTCCAGCCCCACTCGTGGCCCTGGGAGATGGGCAGCAGGAGCAGGAGCAGCGTGACGCCGAGGGCCAGCGCGCCGAGGAAGTCGGTGCGGCCGCCGGTCTTGTGGCGGGTCGCGGGGACCAGGAAGAGGACCCCGAGCAGGGCGAGCGCGGCGAAGCCGGTCGCCATCCAGAAGGCGTTGCGGTAGTCGGCGTCCGGGCCGGAGGTGAGCAGGCCGGTCGCGACGAGCGCGAGACCGCTGCCGAAGGCGAGGGTGCCGCTGACGAGGGACATGGCGCCCGGCAGCTTCTGCGGTCGGACCTCCTCGCGCAGGACGGACAGCGCGAGCGGGAAGATCGCCGTCGCCGCTCCCTGGAGCACGCGGCCCAGGATCAGCAGGGGGAGCGAGGTCGCCAGGGCGGCGACCACCGAGCCGACCACCATGACGCCGAGCACCGCCACGAGGGTGGGCTTCTTGCCGTGCTGGTCGCCGAAGCGGCCGAGCAGCGGTGTGAAGACGGCGGCGGAGAGCAGCGTGGCCGTCGTCACCCAGCTGACCTCGGCCGTGGAGACGCCGAGGTCGGCCCGGATGAGGCCGAGGATCGGGACCGGCAGGGTCTGCATCATCGACACGACCATGGCGGCCAGGCTCAGCGCGAAGACGATGACGGTCTCGCGTCTGGCGCCGGCGGTGGACGGCGGGGTGGTGGTGCTCATGTGGGGGCCTTCTCCATGCCTCATCGCTGCGCCCGTCATCGCTTCAGGACGTCGATGTTTGATGCCATCAAGTAGTTTCAGTGATGACGGTAGACCTCGATATTTAAGAGGGTCAAGTAAACAATTGATAATGTGAAGGATCTTGAGTACGCTCGAAGCATGAGCGCGACGGCCCCTGAGACCCCCGGCAAGCTCCAGCTCCTGGAGCTCCTCGCCGCCATCGGCACGGCCCAGTGGCGGGACTTCGCCACCGCCGCGGCCCATCACGGCCTGACGTCCACCCAGGCCAAGGTGCTCGCCCAGCTCGACACCCCGCTGCCGATGCGCGCCCTCGCCACCCTGCTCGTGTGCGACGCGTCCAACGTGACCGGGATCGTGGACCGCCTCGAAGCCCGCGAGTTGGTGCGCCGCGAGCCCGACCTCACCGACCGCCGCGTGAAGAACGTGGTGGCGACGGACGAGGGCCGGGAGATCATCCGTCGCGTCCGCGAGGAGATGCAGGCGACCCACGGCGCCCTCGACACGCTCACCGCCGCCGAGAGCGCGACGCTCTACGCCCTGCTGGGCCGCCTGCGCCCGGGCATGGAGCGGGGCGACTGAGCCGGACCCCACGTCCCGGCCCGTCGCCCTCGCCCGGCCCCTCCTGTCAGGAGCCCGTCGCAGACGTTGTCGACGGCGTCGCGCCCGGCGGACAGGTGGAAGTGCTGGAACGCGAAGCCGATGAGCCGGGCACACAGCGCGGACGACCGGGCGACCGGCAAGGGGGTTGGGCATGCGAGCGCGGAGGGCGAACTGCGCCTGACTATGGGACAGTTCGTGATGCCGCGTCACTGGTCGCCGGGAGAGGGGCACGATATGGCCGGGAAGTCGGAAAGCGACTGGCTGACGGCGCGCCAGGTGAGCGGCTTGTGGCCGGGCGTCGGTGCTCGCTCGGTGTATGTGAACGCGCTGGCCCATGGAGTGCGGGTCCGTACGGACAGCTGGATGACCACCACCGGGTCCGCCAGCAAGACGTGGTATCACGCCGACGACGTGCGCCGAGTGGCCCCGCAGATAGCAGCCCAGCCACCGCTCAAGGGGCCGTCCCCGCTGCCGTGCTGTCTCCTGCTGCTCGTTCTGGCAGCGGTACCAGCCGTCTGGCTGGCGCTGGCCATACGAGAAACGGTTTCTCCCTAGTGACCTGAGCCGGAGATCCATCGGCAGTCGGCAGCGACGCTGTCGGGGCTCAGCTCGGCGAACCACCGCTCCGCCAGGTGAGTCGCTCGACGATGCGCCCCGGACGCCGCAGCGGATCCGTGACGCTCATCGTCCCCACGGTCCGCACGGCCTCATGTCACCCGGACGGGCGCCGCGAGGACGACACTCGGGCCGGCTGGATCCGCGCCCGCAGGAGACAGAACTCGTTGCCCTCGGGATCCGCGAGGACGTGCCAGCTCTCGGAGCCCGTCTGACCGACATCGGCGGGCTCGGCACCCAGCGCGAGCAGTCGCCGGAGTTCGGCGTCCTGGTCGCGGTCCGTGGCGTTGACGTCGAGGTGGAGCGGGAGTTTGCCGGTCCGGGGGTCGCTGGTGGGGCTCAGGACGAGCGTCGGCTGCGGCCCCCCGAAACCGACACCGGGCGGCCCGATCTCGATGCTTCCGTCCTCCTCCCGGCCGAGCTCGACGTATCCGAGGACCTCGCTCCAGAACGCGGCGAGGCGTTCGGGGTCTGCGCAGTCGATGACCAGCTCACTGATGCGGCATGCCATACCGGCGAGTGTAGGCCGGGCGCACCGGGTCCTGAGGGTGCCGGCCGCCTGAGTCCGGGATCCGTGCGGCCTCGTTGTCAGTGGTGCGGTGCATGATCGGCGTGTCGGTCTTCGCGGAAGCAGGGAAGTGCCATGCCGATCACACATCAGCGGGTGGCCGGACACGCGTTCCTGCGGGCGATGTACGACGACCCGTACTTCCCCGATCACGTGGTCGACCAGGGGAAGGCGATCCTGCTCCGGCTGTGTGAGCGGGTCGAGGCGGAGCGTCCGTCGGACCTGGAGGGCTTGTACGTGCTCACCCTGGCCGCGACGGAGGAGTTCAACGCCTTGGAGGAGGAGTTCGAGGCGGCCGGGAGTGAGATCGAGACGGTGGCGCGGGAGTGCATCTGTGAGGAGTTCCGCTTCGTCGCGTCGCAGTACGGGTTCACGGATGCGGACACGCAGGAGTTGATGGCCGGCCGGGACTGGTGAGCGCGGACGAGGACCGGGCACGCCCCCCGCCAGGGAAGCCATGATCCGAAGTCCACGAGGGAGACGGCCTAGACGCTCCCCTCGGCACCTGCGTCCAGCCAGGGGCGCCGTCCCGGGCCCGTCGGGTGGGTGCCGGTGACGGCCATGACGGCGGAGTAGAGGCTGGTCTCGGCGGTGATGAAGAGCCGGTTGCGCTTGGCGCCGCCCCAGGAGATGTTGGCGACCGACTCGGGGACGTTCAGGCGTCCGATCAGGGTGCCGTCGGGGTCGTAGCAGTGGACGCCGTCGTCCATCGCCGCCGCCCACAGCCGGCCGTCGTCGTCGAAGCGCAGGTTGTCGAAGCGGGCGCGGGGGCGGGCGGAGGCGTCGGCGAAGACCTTGCCGTCCGACAGGGTGCCGTCCTCGCGCACGTCGAAGACCCGGATGAAGCCGGCGCGGGTGTCGGAGACGAACAGCCGGCGCTCGTCGGCGGAGAAGACCAGACCGTTCGGCGCGCCGAAGCAGTCGGCTACCAGGCGTACCTCGCCCGTCGTCGGGTCGACGCGGTAGACGTTGTTCGCGCCGATCTCGCTCTCCGCGCGGTAGCCCTCGTAGTCGCTGGTGATGCCGAAGTCCGGGTCGGAGAACCAGATCGAACCGTCGGACTTCACCGTCGCGTCGTTGGGGCTGTTCAGCCGCTTGCCCTGCCAGCGATCGGCCAGGACGGTGACGGTGCCGTCGTGTTCGGTCCGGGTCACCCGGCGGTTGCCCTGCTCGCAGGTGATCAGCCGGCCCTGCCGGTCGAGGGTGTTGCCGTTGGTGTGTCCGGCGCCGCGGCGGAAGGTGCTGACGGAGCCGGTCTCCTCGTCCCAGCGCAGCATCCGGTCGTTGGGGATGTCGCTCCAGATCACCTGTCGCCAGGCCGGCAGGTACACGGGCCCTTCCGCCCAGCGGCAGCCGGTGTACAGAACCTCCAGCTCGGCGTCGCCGTTCATGCACCGACCCGAACGGAAGCGGTCGTCGAACATCTCGTACAGGGCGGGCCGTTCGCTGGGCATGACGTTCTCCTCGGGGCGAGCGATTCCGAAGCGTGTTCGGTCTGGGGTCGAGACTGCTGGATAAGATACGGTCTCGGCAAGACGGAACCGAACGGAGAGTTGTGGATCACATAGATCGCGCACTGTTGGCGCAACTCCAGCAGGACGCCACCCAGTCCTACGCCGCACTCGGCCGGGCCGTGGGCCTCTCCGCCGGCGCCGCCCACGAACGCGTACGCAAGCTGCGGGAGTCGGGCGTCATCCGGCGCACCACGATCGACGTCGACCCGGCGGCGCTGGGCAGTGGCGTCCTGGCGTACGTCATGGTCGACTCGACCGCCTGGATGGGCGACTCGGCGCAGGCCTTCGCCGCGCTCCCCGAGCTCGTGGAGGCGCACGTCATCGCGGGCAGCGCCTCGGTGCTGGTGAAGGTCAGGACCGCGACGACCGAGCAACTCCAGGACGTGCTCCGCCGGATCTACGCGATCGACGGAGTCAGCGGCACGCAGGCCACCGTCGTCCTGGAGTCCTTCTTCGAACGGCCGGTCTCCCCCGGGGAAGGGATCGCCGGCTGAGTCCTCGGCCTACGCAGGAGGGCGCCCTCCTGGCGCCCGCTCCGGCGCCAGGTCCCGGTCAAGGCGCCGGGTCAAGGCCCCGGGTCGAGGCGCCCGGTCAAGGCGCCGGGTCGAGGCGCCGGGTTCAGGCGCCGGGTTCAGGCCTCCCGAGGGAGGAACGCGGGGCGGAGGGTCGGGTCCACCGGGTCGTAGTAGCGGTGGAAGACGGAGGTGGCGGAGCCGGATATCGGGGGGACGATCCAGCTCCAGTCGGCCGGGGTGCGCCGGCCGAGGCGGTCCTCCTGGGCGATGTGGCGGAGGAACCGCTCCGACTCCGTGTGGTGGTCGGCCATCGTCACCCCCGCCTCCTGGTACGAGTGCAGCACCGCCACGTTGAGCTCGACCAGTGCCCGGTCCCGCCACAGCGTGCGCTCGGAGGAACGGTCGAGGCCCAGTCGGTCCGCGACCACCGGCAGGAGGTCGTAGCGCTCGGCGTCGGCGAGGTTGCGGGCGCCTATCTCCGTGCCCATGTACCAGCCGTTGAACGGGGCCGCCGGATACCGCACGCCCCCGATCTCCAGCGTCATGTCGCTGATGGCCGGCACGGCGTACCAGCGCAGCCCCAGTTCCGCGAACCACTCGTGATCGGGGTGCCGGAGCGGGACCTCCAGGACCGCGTCGTCCGGCAGCTCGTACCACTCCGGTCGCACACCGGGACGCTCCTGGACCATCAAGGGGAGGATCTGGAAGGCCTCCTCGTCGCGCTTCCAGCCCAAGTGGCGTGCGCGGGCGGTCAGGGTGGAGCTGCGGGGGTCGCCGTTCCACTCGCCGCCGGCGGCGCGGTGTCCGGCGTACCGGACGAGCTGATCGTTGACGATCCTCGGGCCCGGCTTCTCCGGTCGGTCGGGCGCGAAGACCGAGAGCACCGGGCGGATCCGGCCGCCGTTGCCGGCGAGCCGCAGGTGCTCGAAGCACGCGGCGGCGATGTCGTCGGCGGCCGCCAGGTGCCGCAGGTCGCGGACGACCATGCTGCGCCAGTAGAGCCTGCCGATGCACCGCGCGGCGTTGCGCCAGGCGACCCGCGCGCCGAAGGTGAGCTCGGCGGGGGTGTGCTCGTAGGTACCCGTCCGGTCGATCTCGTCCAGCACCGCCCGGACCCTGCTCTCCGCGTCCCCGACGTGCGGCTGCTCGCGGTGGAACTGGCGGATGAAGTCCGCGGCCTGCCGCCGGTCGACGAACTGCGACGTGCCCGTCCCCGCCCCCGGCTCCTGCGCCGACGGGGCGCGGACCACGGCCATGGACGCGTCGAGCGTCGTGTCGGACGTGAACGGGCAGGCGGTGCTGTTACTGCCGGCGGATGCGGACTTGCGGCGGCGACTCAGGCTGAAGACCAAGGTGTTCCCTCCCGCACCCATGACTACCGCATGGAATCGCCTGGGTGTGGAGAGTAGTCAATCCGGTCCGGGGGTGGGGCGCCGCTGGTAGGATGCCCGGTTTGCGTGGGCCTTGGCCGGAGAGCCTTCCTTGAGCGTGACCGCACTGGTGCCGACCCTCGCGGCCGGCGCCCTCGCCGCGGCGGCCCGGCCGGACCGCCGGTCCATGAGGGGCAGGTGGAACGCGGACGCGGACTGGCCAGGTTGACGGGTGTGGGGCCGAGCGGAGACCGTGGCGCGCATGGGGAGCACTCGGCGGTGGCTGACCGCGTTCGTCTGTCTGGTCCTGGGCGGTGGTCTCGTCGCGGCCGTGGCGGGCATGGCGGGCGGCGGGGGAGTGCCGCACGGGGCGGGGGCCGGCGGGCCCGCGGCCGGGGACTTCGTCGACATCCGTGACGTACCGGCCGACGCCGCGGGGCGGCCCGGCCGTCCCGGGCCGGACGCCTCCACCGGTTCGTTCGCGGTCGACTGCGGCCGCAACGAGGAGGCCCACTACAACGAGGACAACCTCGTCGTCTCGCCCGGCCTGTACGGCGGCGCCCACCACACCCACGCCTACGTCGGCAACCTGTCCACCGACGCCCGCTCCACCGACCGGAGCCTTGCCGCCGCCGCCACGACCTGCCGGGGCGGCGACCGGTCCACCTACTACTGGCCGGTGCTGCGCCGCCCGGACCGGCCCGCGACCCTCCCGTACGAGAAGGCCGCCGGGCACGGCAACACGGGCGAGATCCTCCGGCCCGTCGAGGTGCGCCTGGAGTTCCGCGGCAACCCGGCGGGGAAGGTCGTGCCGATGCCCCGCTTCCTGCGCGCCGTGACGGGGGACGCCGTGGCGTTCACCGCCCGCAGCGACGCGGGCGTCCGCGCCCGCTGGGGCTGCGCCGGCCGGCCCGACCGCTCCACGACCCGCTACCCGCGCTGCCCGGCGGGCGACCGCCTCACCCGTACCCTCGTCTTCCCCAGCTGCTGGAACGGCCTGGACACGGCCACCCCCGCGCGCACCCACCTGCTGTTCCCCGGCGCGGGCGGCGTCTGTCCCGGCGACACCTTCGCCGTCCCCGAACTGCGCATCACGCTCGCCTACCCGGCGCCCCCGGCGGACGCCCCGATCGCGCTGGACTCCTTCCCCGAGCAGCGGCACAGCCCGAAGACCGACCACGCCATGTTCGTCAACGTGATGACCGACGCCCGGATGGCGGCCGTCGTCGCGTGCATCAACTCCGGGCGCCGCTGCGCGTGAGCCAGGTCACCTGAACCGTGGCCCGCGCCGGTACGTGTGAGGCACGACGCAGGAGACCGGCGCCGTCGCGAACGGCGGCGCCGGCGACGGAAGACGGGCGGGTGAGATGGCCGGACCACTGTGGCCCCGCGGCAGGCGGGGCTCGACCGACGAGGCGCTGATCAGGGCGGTGTACGAGGAACACGGCAACGCCCTGCTCGCGTACGCGACCCGCTTGACGGGCGACCGGGCGGCAGCCGAGGACGTCGTCCAGGAGACCCTGATACGGGCCTGGCGGCACACCGACGCCCTGGTCAACGGCAAGGGCTCCGTGCGCGGCTGGCTGCTGACCGTGGCCCGCAACATCATCACCGACCGCTACCGGGCCCGGGCCGCCCGCCCGGCCGAGATCGCGGAGTCCCCCGCGACGCCCCCGGTCGCCGAGGACCACGCGGACGCGGTCGTCGACACGATGACCGTGCTGGGCGCGCTCGACCGGCTCTCGCCCGAGCACCGGGACGTGCTGCGGGAGTTGTACTACCGGCAGCGCAGCGTCGCCGAGGTGGCCGAGGCCCTCGGCATCCCGGCGGGCACGGTGAAGTCCCGCTCGCACTACGCGCTGAGAGCGCTGCGCGAGACGTTCAAGGAAGACGACCGGCCGAGCGTGCCGCAGCGGCCCGCCGGACTCAGGGAGGTGGTCGCGTGAACCGGCAGGGCCACGAGCAGCACGAGGAGGAGGTCCTCCTCGGTCCCTACGTGCTCGGCGTCCTCGACGACGCCGAAGCCGGGCGCGTCGCGGCACACGTGGAGCGGTGCGGCACGTGCCGGGAGGAGGTGACCGCGTTGCGCGAGATGGAGGAGGCGCTCGGCGAGGTGCCACCGGAGGCGTTCCTGGACGGGCCGCCCGACGGCGGCGACCTGCTCCTGCAGCGCACCCTGCGCCAGGTGCGGGGCGAACGCGACCGCGCGCGACGCCGGCGCGGAGCCCTCGCGGGCCTGGCGGCGGCCGCGGCCCTCGCGGGCGTGTTCTGGGCCGGTACGGCGGTCCCGGGAGGCGCCGGGGAGCCCCCCGTCGCCCTGCCGCCTCCGACGACGGCCCCGCCGAGCGAGACCGCGGTGCCCGCCACGCCGCCGCCCGGCACCCGCGTCGCCTCGGCCACCGATGCCGCCACCGGCGCGCGGATGACCGTGCGGGTGACTCCGGCCGCCCGCTGGGTGAGGGTGCACGCGGCCGTCACCGGCCTCCCGCCCGGGGAACGCTGCCGGCTCATCGTCGTCGGCCGCGACGGCGGCGAGACGGTCGCGGGCAGCTGGGTCGTCGGAGCCGGCGCTCACATGGGCGAGGGCAAGGGCGCTTCGCTCGACGGTTCCGCCGCCGTGGATCCGGGCGACGCGCGGGCGGTCGTGGTCGAGAACGAGGCGGGGAAGCGGTTCGTGACCGTGCCCCTCTAGGGCCCCTCCAGGGCCCCGCGGGCTCGCGCGACCGCCGCCGGCGGGGGAGCGGAGCGAGGGGCGGCGCCGGCCGAGTTCCGGGACCAGGGTCCTGGGCCGGTCGGCGCCGCTCCGTTCCAAGCGGCGGCGCGCCCTCCGAAGAATCTCGGAGAACTTCCCGAATCCGTTGAACCGGCCCCGAGCGGGCCGCGTGTCTCCGATGCCGACAGAGGCCAACGAACCATCGGATTAGAGGAGTTGTCATGACGAACCTGCGCAACCTCACCCTCGCAGCGGCCGCCACCGCGCTGCTGCTCGGAGCGACGGCCTGCGGTCCGCAGGGCCCGGCCGAGGGGGACGGGTCCGCGCCGCGGCCGGCGGTGAAGAACTCCGCGGGGGCGGCGGCGCCCGCCGGTTCGTACGGTTCCGGCGGCGACGCCTACGGCTCCGGGCCGGCCGCGAACGGCGGGACCTCCGCGTCCACGGCGACCGGACCGCTCGCCGTCCGCGACGACGCCCGCCTCGGCCAGGTCGTCGTCGACGCCGCGGGCTTCACCCTCTACCGCTTCGACAAGGACACCGCCTCCCCCTCCTCGTCCGCCTGCGCGGGCGACTGCGCCAAGGCCTGGCCGCCCGTCCCCGCCGCCGGCACCCAGCCCGGCGGCGTGGACGCCTCCCGCACCGGCTCCGTCCGGCGGGCCGACGGCCTGACCCAGCTGACGGTCGCGGGCTGGCCGGTCTACCGCTTCGCGAAGGACACGGCGCCCGGCCAGACCAACGGGCAGGGCGTCGGAGGCACCTGGTTCGCCGTGACGCCCGAGGGCCGGAAGGCCGGCGCCCCCGGCGCGGGCACGGGCGGGCTGCCCGCCCTCTCCCTCCGCGACGACGACCGCCTCGGCAAGATCATCCGAGACGGCAAGGGTCGCACCCTCTACCGCTTCACCAAGGACACCGCCTGGCCGATGAAGTCCAACTGCGTCGGCGCCTGCCTGGACAAGTGGCGGCCCGCGAAGCCGGTCGACCTCGCGAAGACGGACGGGATCGACCCGAAGAAGCTGAGCGTCTACACCCGACCGGACGGCACCGAGCAGCTCGCCATCGACTGCTGGCCCCTCTACTGGTTCACCGGCGACACGACCCCCGGCGACACCAACGGCCAGGGCGTGGGCGGCACGTGGTTCGCGGTGACCGCCCAGGGCAAGCTGGCCAAGTGACCCGGTTCGGGCCCGTCGGGTCCGGACCGGGAGGGGACCCGGGCCCACGCCGCGTCAGGCGGTCGGGTCCGGGTCCGTAAATGCCGATGCCGATGCCGATGTCGACGGCGATGCCGACGCACTCGCCCCCGCACTCGCCCCAGCCCCCGCATCCGAATCCCCCGACCGCTGCTCCGGGATCCCCCGGTCGTTCTGCAACTGGAGGAGCTCCCGGAACAGGCCGGGGGATTCGGCGAGTTCCGTGTACGTCCCCTGCTGGATGATCCGGCCGTGGCTCAGCACGACGATGCGGTCGGCCACGGCGACGTTGGCGAGGCGGTGGGTGACGAGGACGACCGGGCGGTCCTTCGCGATCTCGCGCAGGCCGGCGAAGATCCGGTGCTCGGCGCGGGCGTCGAGGGCGCTCGTGGGCTCGTCGAGGACGAGGAGGCCCGGACGGTAGAACGCGCGGGCGATGGCGAGGCGCTGCCACTGACCGCCCGAGAGCTCGACGCCGCCGAACCACTCGCGCGCGAGCAGCGTGTTCCAGCCGCTGCGGAGGCTCTGCACGACCTCCGCCGCGCCGGAGCGGTCGGCGGCCTGGCGGAGCGACTCCCGGTCGTCGGCGCGGGGCTGGCCGAGGGTGATGTTCTCCTCTGCGGTGAGCGGCCAGTGGGCGAAGACCTGGGGGACGACGGCGGTGTGCTTCCACATCGCGTACGGGTCGAGGGTGCGGACGTCCCGGGCGTCCCAGGTGACCGTGCCGCGGGTGGGGAGGTAGAGGCCGGTGAGCAGTTTGGAGAGCGTGGTCTTGCCGGAGCCGTTCTCACCGACGAGGGCGACGACCTCCCCGGCCCGTACCTCCAGGGTGATCCCGTCGAGGGCGGGCTCGTCGGCCTCGGGATAGGCGTACGAGAGGTCCTCCGCGCGTACGGACCGCGGCGGGCCGGGGACGATGCCGCCACGGTCGAGGCGGTGGCCGCCGGCCTCGGTGATGAAGTCGACCCAGTCGTCGACGTACAGGCCGGTGCGGAAGATCTGGGTGCCGTAGCCGACGATGCCGTACAGGTTGTTGCTGACGGTCTGCAGGGCGAACACGGCCGTGCCGGCGGTCGCCAGGGTCATCCGGCCGGTGGCGAGCAGCCCGACCAGGGCGCCCCACATGACGGCCGAGGCGACCCCGCCGGCGAGCGAGCCGGCGAACGCCCAGCGGGCCCCCCGGTGGATGGCCCGGTCCGTGACGGCGTCGACGCGGGCGCCGATCTCGCGGTACCGCCCCAGGAGGAAGCCGAACATCGTGCCCGCCCGGAGCTGGTCGGCGATCTGCCGGTCGGCGATGTACCAGCGCAGGTGCCCGAGCGTGCGCCGCTCGGCGGACACGGCACGGCTGCTCTCCCAGTGCAGGTGGGCGCCCTTCATCCGGGCGAGGGCCTGGGGGAGCACGGCCAGCACGAGCAGGGGCAGCAGCACGGGGTGCAGCACCGTGACGACGCCGGCCGCCGCGATGATCGAGGCGAGACAGGACATCAGCATCTGCGACTCGGTGATCAGGTCCTTGGCGACGTCGGCGCCCCGGTCGGCGTGGTCCCACTTGTCGTTGAAGCCGGGATGGTCGTACGCGGTGAGCTCGGCGTTGGCGGCGGCGTGCAGCATCTCCAGCTCGGCCTCGCGGGAGATCCGCGGGGAGAGGCGCGAGGAGACGTTGGAGATGACGATGCCGAGGACGGCGCGCACCGCGACGGCGGCGGCGATGAGCACGATGGAGGGCAGCGCCTCCGTCAGCCGCTCGCGGATGTCGCCGGAGGAGACGAGCGAGGTGATGGTGCTGCCGGTGGCCACGAGCCCGGCCGCCTCCAGGACGGCCGACAGCGCCTGGCAGGACAGCAGGACCGTGACAGCACGGCGGTCGACCCGCCAGCCGAGCGCGAGCCCTTTGCGGACGAGCTGGGGGAGGCGGCGGACCATCACCCAGGGGGAGGTGGGCTTGCCGTCGAGGGCGGCGAGCTTCGGCTGGACGTAGCGGTACGTCTCGACGGGCTGGGTGGGGTCGGTGGCGGTGGCGGTGGCGGTGTCGGCGTCGGGATTGGCATCGGTGCCGCTGTCGGAGGACAAGTATCCGTTCCCTTCCGTGGAGTTGCGACGGAAGGGACGGGCTACCCGGCCCGGAGGCACCGCGCACGCGAGGCCGTCCGGATCACCCGCGGGGGTGAGCGCCGGTGGTCGTCGCGCACTCCCGCGGGGCGCCCCCGCCACCGAGGGCGTGGCGGGGGCCGTGAGCCACGAGGACCGGGGCCCTCACGGGGCGCAGGTCGTACCGGGACGGACCTTCTCGAGGGACACCAGGTAGTCCTCGACCTTCCGGTCGACGCAGGCGTTGCGGCCGTACCCGGTGTGGCCCGGCGCCTCGAAGGACAGCAGCATGCCGCCGGGGAACTGCCGCGCCAGGCTGACCGCCTCGCCGTACGGGGTGGCCGGGTCGCCGGCCGTGCCCACGACGAGGACGGGCGGAACCCCGGCGGCGTTCACCCGGTGCGGCTGCTGGTCGCCGGCGGGCCAGTCCTTGCAGACCAGCTCGCTCGTCACGCCGGAAGTGCCGTACACGCCCGCGGCCTTGTCCGCGGGGGCCAGCGCGTTCCAGTAGGCCCGCTCGTCGCGCGGGTGCGGGACGTCCAGGCAGTTGACCGCGATGAGGGCCGCTTCGCTGTTGTCCTCGGGGACGGCGGGGGAGTCTGACGAGTCGGGTGAGTCGGGTGAGTCGGACGGGGTCTCGTCGGAGGCGCCGGCCTCGTCACCGGTCGGTTCCGGTTCCTCCTCTCCCGTCGCCAGGGCGGCGAGCTTCGTGGCGTCCCCGCCGTCCGCCTCGCGCAGCGCCTCCGACAGGCCCTGCCACTGCGCCTCCGGCGTGTACATGGACAGGCTCAGCGCCGAGACCAGGCCCGCCGCGTCGAGGCCGTCCTCGGAACCGGCCACCGGCAGCGGCTCGGACTGCGCCCGCCGGAGCAGCCGGTCGATCAGCGTGCGTATCTCGTCGGGCGTGGCGCCGGGGCAGGCCTCGCCGGCGGTGGCCGCGCAGGACTCCGCGTAGTCCGCGACGGCGTCCCGGAAGCCCGTCGCCTGGCCCAGCATCCGCTGCCGCCAGTCCAGCGACGGGTCGACCGCCCCGTCCAGCACCATCGCGCGGACCCGCCGAGGGAACTGCTCGGCGTACGAGGTGCCCAGGCTCGTCCCGTACGACCAGCCGACGTACGTGAGCTTCCGCTCGCCGAGCGCCGCCCGCAGCACGTCCAGGTCCCGGGCCGCGTCGGCCGTCCCGACGTGCGGGAGCAGCGGCCCGCTGGCCTCGCGGCAGGCGTCGGCCGTCGCCTGCGCGCCCGCGAGGGCTTCGGCGCGTTCGGAGGCGGTACGGGGGTAGAGCGGGGCGTCGGCCGACTCCGGGGACCGGTCGGCGGCCTCCGCACCCGCGTCCGTCGTGGTCAGGCAGGTCAGGGCCGGCTTGCTCTCCCCGACGCCGCGCGGATCGAAGGACACGATGTCGAAGTGCTCGCGCACACCGCGGCCGAGCTCGTCGGCGAGTCCGTCCTTCAGCGCCTGCACGCCCCGTTCGCCCGGGCCGCCCGGGTTGTAGAGGAGGGAGCCGACGCGCTTGCCGGCGGTCGAGGTGGCCGCCTTCGCCACCGGCAGGACGAAGGTCTTGCCGTCGGCGGGGCGGGAGTAGTCCATCGGCACGGTGAGCTCCGCGCACTGGTAGGCGTCGCCGCAGGCCCGCCATGCGAGCCGCTGCCCGTAGAAGCGCCGCAGGTCGGGACGGTCGGCGGGATCGGCCGAGGCGGCCGCGGAACCCGGGCGTCCCGGGTCCGCCGCGCTCCCCGCCGTGCACGCGGCCAGGGTGGTGGTGCCGAGGACGGCGAGGGCGATGACGAAGGCCTGACGGCGGGGTGCGGCGGCGGCGCGGATCACGAGGTACTCCCGTAGCTGGTCGGTCCAGGGAATGATCACGCGGCGATGCTGAGGATTTGCTGAGGCGGCGGCCCGGCCGGGGGCGGCAGGCACCGTAGCTCAGCCCGACGTCGGCAGCCTCAGGACGAACCGGGCCCCGCCCCGCTCGCCCCGCGTTCCCCGCTCCGCCGACAGCGTGCCGCCGTGGGCGTGGGCGACCCAGGACGCGATGGACAGGCCGAGTCCCGTGGAACCGGAACCGCTGCGGAAGCGTTCGAACAGCGCGCCCGCCACCTCCGGGGGCAGCCCGGGACCGGCGTCCTCGACCGTCACCGTGCCGTCCCGGGTGACGGTGATCAGCACGTCCGCCGGGACCCCCGGCGCGTGGCCGTGCGCGAGCGCGTTCCCGAGCAGGTTGCCGACGGCCCGGCGGACCAGGTCGGGGTCGGCCACCACGACGGTCTCCTTGGCCTCGACCCGGACCCGGTGGTCCGCCACGGGGGCCTCGTCGACGACGGCCTCCACCAACTGGTCCAGCCGCAGGGGCTGGCGGGCCACCGAGGCGGTGCCCGACATGAGGCGGGCCCGGGTCAGCAGCCCGTCGACCAGTCGGCCCATGCCCTCCGCCAGGCGCAGGGTGCGCCGGTGGACCTCCGCGCCGTCGGTCTCGCCGCGCAGCGCCGTCTCGGCGAGCGTGCGCAGCGAGGCCGTCGGGGTGCGCAGATCGTGTGCCGCGTCCGCGAGGAACGCCTCCTGCTGGCCGAGCGCCGCGAGCGCCGGTCGGACCGCCCGCCCGGACAGGACGTGCCCGACCGCCGCCGACAGCAGCACCAGCACAGCGCAGCCGCCCGTCACGATCCAGACGAGCCGCTGGTGGTCGGCCCGGGGTCCGGTTGCGTCGGCCAGGGCGACGAGCACGCCCTGGGGACCCTCGTCCTCGGCCGCCTCGGGGGCGTAGAAGGGCTGTGCGAAGACCCGTACCGGCCTGCCGTCCCGGGTGCGCCGGTCGAAGGCCCGGGTGTCGTCGGCGCGCACGGCCGCGCTCCCGGCCTCCAGGACCACGGCGGGGTCCACGGACAGGCAGGCCTTGGACGGCGCGTGCTGGACGGTCACCCGGCCGGGGTCGTCGTCGGCCGCGAGGAGCACGGTCAGGGGCGGGCAGTCGGTGTTGACCGTCTCCGCCAGCACGCCGGTGTCCAGCCGCCCGCTCTCGTCGGTCTCCAGCAGTCCGAGGGCCCAGCTGGTGTCCGCGTCCATGGCGTGGTCGAGCTGCTCCCGCCAGCGCGCGCTGTCGCTGCGGACGGCGAGGACGGCCATCGCGACCAGCCCGACGGCGCTGGTCAGGGCGAACAGCAGGCTGATCCGCCGCCGCAGGCGCACGACCCGTGCGGTCGGCGTGAGGGCCTGCGCCCGCGTCCGCGCCCGGGTGCGGGCCCGGCGGAGGGGGTCGACGCTCATCGCGCGTCGCCGGGAGCGAGCCGGTAGCCGACCCCGCGCACCGTGTGGATCAGCGCCGGCGCGCCGAGCTTCCGGCGCAGCTGGGAGACGAGCACTTCGAGGACGTTGGACTGGGGCTCCGCCATCTCGTCCCAGCAGCTCTCGACCAACTCGGCGCGGGTGACGGCCTGGTCGGCGCGCGCGGCGAGCACTTCGAGGACCGCGAACTCCCGGCTCGTCAGCGTCAGCAGCACACCGGCCCGCCGCACCTGCCGCCGGGCCGTGTCGACCTCCAGGTCCCCGACGCGGTGCACCGGCGGCCGCACCGTCGCCGCCCGCCGGCACAGGCTCCGTACCCGGGCGACCAGCTCGGGCACGGCGAACGGCTTGACCAGGTAGTCGTCGCCCCCGCGCGCGAACCCCTCCACCCGGTCCGCCACCGTGTCCCGCGCGGTCAGGAACAGCACGGGCACGCCCTGCCCCGCGCGCCGCAGCCCGTCGACGAAGTCCGCGGCGTCCCCGGACGGCAGCATCCGGTCGAACACCGCGCAGTCGTACGCCGTGATGAACAGCGCCTCGTCCGCCTGCGGCAGATCGGCCACCTCGTCGACGGCGAGGCCCGCCGCCCGCAGGGCGGCGGCCACACCGAAACGGAGGTTTTCGTCATCCTCGACGAGCAGTACGCGCACGTCGTTCACCCTAGCCGGGCGGCCCCTGGAGCCCCGGCCCCGGTGCGTCCGGCCCGGGAAGGAACCGTGAACGGTCGCAGCCCGGGTCGTACGCGACGGGATCGCCGGGCTCCTGGAAGTGGACCGCGATCCGCGCCTCCGCGCGATAGGCGTCCAGCCCGGCCCGGCAGTAGGCGACGATCGGCTCCGGCAGCGCGTCGAGCGGGAACCAGTTCATGCCGTCGCACACCTCCGGCTCCCTGATCCGCGGCGTGCCCCGCCAGCGGCGCACCTCGAAGAAGAACCCGACCCGTGCGCTCCCGGCCGGCGCCCGGTGGTGCACGGTGAGGGCCGCGCGGACGTCGGCCGGATCCGCCACGAGCCCGGTCTCCTCGTACGCCTCGCGCACGACGGCGGTGACGACGTCCTCGTGGGGCCCGTCGAGGTGCCCCGACGGGAGGTGCCACATCCCCGCCGCGTACACCCCGCCGGCCCGACGGGACAGCAGTACCTCGGTGCCGGTCGGACCCTCCCGGACGGCCATCAGGTGGACGTCGACGGGCTCCTTGTGGCGTGCGGCGGACGGCCGGGGCGCGGGCGACTCCTCTCCGTCGGTCGGCAGCGCCGTCGCGCCGGAGCCGGGCACCTCGCCCACCCCGGCTCCGTGTACGGGTGGCCCGCCGCGGTGCGGGGCGGTCCGGCCGGAAGCCGCTGAAGGGGGTCCATGGCGCCTCCGAGAGGGGAGTGATCCGATGTGTCGCCGGGCTCAACGAGGCAGCCTGGCCTCTCGAACGCATGTATTTCGGACACGGTGTGAAGCCCTTGCTTGAGCGAAAGTGTGTTCGTGCCTGGTGCATCGACCCTTGCGGGGCGAGGGTCGCGCCCTCTCGTCCGAGTGGCCGAATCGCCGAGGTCCGACCCGCCGTCCGAGGGGACGGTCGGGGCGGGTCGGGGCGTGAACCCTCGCCTGTTACCCGGCGGTAAGTCATGATGGCGGTCCACATCCACGCGGCAGCCGGGGGCTGAGGTAACGGTGACGACTTTCGAGGAACGGGCCACGGTGCACGCCTTCCGGGACGACTCCCTGGGAGAGCACGACGCCGTCGGGCTGGCGGCGGCGATCCGGCGCGGCGAGGTCGGCGCGGCGGAGGCCGCCCGGGACGCCGCGGAGCGGGTCCGGGCGGTCGAGGAGCGGCTCCACGCGGTGCAGACGCACGTCGACGTTCCCGTATCGCGGGCGGGGTCCGCCGCCGGGGCGCTCGCCGGGGTCCCGAGCTTCGTGAAGGACAACACGGACTACCTGGGGCTGCCCACCGGGCACGGCAGCGCGGCCTTCGAGCCGCGGCCCGCGCGCCGCCACGCGCCCTTCACCAGGCAGTTCCTGAGCAGCGGCGTCACGGTGCTCGGCAAGACCCGGCTGCCCGAGTTCGGGTTCAGCCCGAGCACGGAGTACGAGACCGGCGAGCCGGTCCGCAACCCGTGGAACACGGGCTTCTCGGCCGGAGGTTCCTCGGGCGGCAGCGCGGCGCTGGTCGCCGCCGGCGCGGTGCCGATCGCGCACGCCAACGACGGCGGCGGATCGATCCGCATCCCCGCCGCCTGCTGCGGCCTGGTCGGCCTCAAGCCGACCCGCGGCCGGGTCGTGACGAACGACCAGAGCGGCCGGCTCCCGCTGGACATCGTCTCCGACGGCGTCGTGAGCCGCTCCGTACGGGACACGGCGGCCTTCCTCGCCGCCGCGGAGGCGCACTGGCGCAACCCCAGGCTCCCGCCGGTGGGCCTGGTCGAGGGCCCCGCGCGGCGCCGGCTGCGCATCGGGTTCCTGGTGGACTCGCCGAACGGCGTCCACGCCGACACCGCCACCCGCGCGGCCGTCACGGAGACGGTGGCGCGCCTCGAACGCCTCGGGCACACGGTGGAGCCGGTGGAGCTGCGGATCGACCCCCGCTTCACCGACGACTTCCTCACGTACTGGGGGCTGTTGTCGTTCCTCCTGGGAGTCACCGGCCGCACCCTGGGAGCGGGCTTCGACCGCCACCGCATGGACGGCCTCAGCCGGGGCCTGCGCGAGGCGTACGTGAAGGACTGGCGGCGCACGCCGGGTGTGCTGCGGCGCCTGAAGCGCACGAGGGAGGCGTACGCGGCGTCGTTCCGCGGCTTCGACCTCGTCCTCTCGCCGGTGCTCGCCCACACCACGCCGCCGATCGGGCACCTCAGCCCGGCCGTTCCGTACGAGGAGCTGATCGAGCGGATCCTCGCGTACGTCGCGTTCACCCCGGTCAACAACGTCGTCGGCACGCCGTCCCTCTCGCTGCCCGCCGCGGCCGCCACGGAGGACGGGCTGCCCGTCGGGGTCATGTTCTCGGGCCGCCCCGGCGGTGAACGCACCCTGCTGGAGCTCGCGTTCGAACTGGAGGCGGACCGCCCCTTCCGTCGCATCCAGGACGCGTGACCCCGGGCCCGTGAGGGCCGGAGGGGTCGGATGAATCGCAGGCGCCGCTGTTCCTGTCCCATGGAAGTCGCCGACTTCCAGCCGCAGCAGCCCTGTTGACGAATGGTCTGGACCAACCTACCGTCGGCTTGAGTGCACGCCCTGCCCCGGACCGTTCCCCATCCCCCCACGTCCCAAGGAGCACGCATGCCAGCTCGCCGGATCGCCCGCGCCCTCGGCGCGGGCCTCGCCGCCCTGTTAGCCGCCACCGCGCTCGCCGCCCCCGCCGCGCAGGCGGCGTCCGCCCCCGCCGCCCCCGCCGCGGACACCTGCGCCCTCAAGCCCAAGCCCGCCGGAAAGGTGCTCCAGGGCTACTGGGAGAACTGGGACGGCGCGGCGAACGGCGTGCACCCGCCGTTCGGGTGGGCGCCCATCGACGACCCGCGGTTCGCGGCCCACGGCTACAACGTGATCAACGCCGCCTTCCCGGTGATCCGTTCGGACGGGACGGTGCTGTGGGAGGACGGCATGGACAGCACCGTCAAGGTCTCCACCCCCGCGCAGATGTGCAACGCCAAGGCGGCGGGGGCCACGATCCTGATGTCGATCGGCGGCGCCGCCGCGGGCATCGACCTGAACTCCCGCGCGGTCGCCGACCGGTTCGTCGCGACCATCGTCCCGATCCTGCAGAAGTACAACTTCGACGGCATCGACATCGACATCGAGACCGGTCTGGTGGGCAGCGGCAGCATCGGCACGCTCTCCGCCTCGCAGGCCAACCTGACGTACATCATCGACGGGGTCCTGGCCCGCATGCCCGCCGGGTTCGGCCTCACGATGGCGCCGGAGACGGCGTACGTCACGGGCGGCAGCGTCGCGTACGGCTCGATCTGGGGCGCGTACCTCCCGATCGTGAAGAAGTACGCGGACAACGGGCGCCTGTGGTGGCTCAACATGCAGTACTACAACGGCAGCATGTACGGGTGCTCGGGCGACTCCTACTCGGCGGGCACCGTCGCCGGATTCGTCGCGCAGACCGACTGTCTCAACCGCGGCCTGGTGGTCCAGGGCACCACGATCAAGGTCCCGTACGACAAGCAGGTCCCGGGTCTGCCCGCGCAGCCCGGCGCGGGCGGCGGCTACATGTCGCCCTCCCTGGTGGCCCAGGCGTGGAACCGCTACGGCGGGGCGCTCAAGGGGCTGATGACCTGGTCGGCGAACTGGGACGGCTCGAAGGGCTGGACCTTCGGGAACAACGTCAAGGCCCTCCAGGGCCGCTGACCGGCCGGCCCGCCCCCGCTGCCGGGGGCGGGCCGCGCCGCGCGGGTCACCCCACCCGGGCGCCCCGGGCCAGCGCCTCCCGGGCCGCCTCCTCGGCGAGGGCGCGGTCCTCCGGGACCAGGCCGATGCGCGTGCGGCGGTCGAGCAGGTCGGCGACGTCGAGGGCGCCTTCGTGGCGGACCGCCCACAGGAGTTCGGCGCCGGTGACGGGGTGGCCCGGCACGACGGGCCGCGCGAGTGCCGGGTCCTCGGCGCCGAGCGCGTGGACGCCCGCCGCCTCGGCCCCGTAGCGCTGCACGAGGCGGGCCGGGAGGTCGAGTCCGGCGAGCGTGCGCGGACTCGCGGCGCCGACGAGGGGGAGCGAGGCGGTGCGGCACGGGCCGGCGGTCAGGCCGCGGGCGGCCACGGCGGCGTCGACGGCGTCCTGGGCCATCCGGCGGTAGGTCGTCAGCTTGCCGCCGACGACCGTGACGACGCCGTCGGGCGAGGTCAGCACGGCGTGCTTGCGCGAGATGTCGGCGGTGCGGCCGGCCTCGTCCCGGGTGTCGAGCAGGGGCCGCAGGCCCGCGAACGCCCCGACCACGTCGGAGCGCTGGACGGTGACGTCCAGCGCGGAGCCGAGTACGTCGAGCAGGAAGCCGATGTCGGTCTCCGGGACCTCCGGCACGTCGGGCACGTCTCCGTCCACGGGCTCGTCGGTGAGGCCGACGTACACGCGCCCGTCCCCCTGCGGCAGGACGAGGACGAAGCGGTTCGTCTCGCCCGGGATCGGGATGTGCAGGCCGGCCGAGAGCGCGCCGAGGGTCTCGGAGCGCAGCACGAGATGGGTCCCGCGCGAGGGCCGAAGCCGGATGTCGGGGACGAGGCCGCCCGCCCAGACACCGGCCGCGTTGACCACGGCACGGGCCCGGACGCGCAGCTCCTGGCCGGTGGTCTCGTCGCGGACCAGGGCGCCGTCGCCGTGGAGTTCGAGGGCCCGGGTGCGGGTGAGGACGCGGGCGCCGTGGGCGGCGGCGGTGCGGGCGATCGCGGTGACCAGACGGGCGTCGTCGGTGAGCCGCCCGTCCCAGGACAGGAGGCCGCCGCGCAGCCCGACCGGGCGCAGCGCCGGGGCGAGGTGGCGGGTCTCGACGGCGGAGAGCGTGCGCGGCTGCGGCAGTGTGCGGCGCGAGGTGCGGGCGCCGACGCGCAGCATGTCGCCGGCGAGGAAACCGGCGCGGGCGAGGGCGGCCTGGCCGCGGCTGACGAGCGGGGTGAGGGGCAGCACGAAGGGCTGGGCGCGCACGAGGTGGGGGGCGGTGCGCTCCATGAGGATGCCGCGTTCGACGGCGCTCTCGTGGGCGACGTCGAGCTGGCCCGAGGCGAGGTAGCGCAGCCCGCCGTGGATCAGCTTGGAGCTCCAGCGGGAGGTGCCGAACGCGAGGTCGTGGGCGTCGATCGCGGCGACGGAGAGCCCGCGGGTCGCCGCGTCGAGCGCGGCTCCGGCCCCGGTGGCGCCGAGCCCGACGACGAGGACGTCCACGACGGCCTCGGCCCCGCCGTCGGCGAGCCGGTCCAGTTCGCTCCGGCGGCGCCCGGCGTCGAGGGAGGAACCGGGGAGGGCGGTGCTGCTCGTGGGGTTCATGGCGTGAGGGTCCTCTCCAGCAGGGTGCGCAGCTCGTCGAGGAAGGCGGCTTCGCTCAGTTCGGGATCGGTCTCTTCGGTCATCGTGCGCATCGACAGCGTGAAGGACTGGACGACGAGCAGCAGGGACCGGGCCTGCAGGTCCGGCCGGACGCGCCGCACGGATCCGTCGTCGTGGCCGTCCTCCAGCGCCGTGTGGAGGAGTCCGAGCAGGGCGTCCTGGCTGGCGCCCCGGCGGTCGAGGATGTACGGCAGCAGCAGCTCGGGATCGACGTCGAGGATCTTGTGGAAGAGCGGATGGGCCCGGAACGCCGTGGCCCCCGCGACCAGCCCCTCGACGATCCGCTCCCGCTCGGGCCGGTCGTCGTCGGAGGGCGGCATGGCGCCGGCGGCGACGGCGATCCACTCACGGGTCATCAGGTCGCCGACGAGGCTGCGCACATCGGGCCAGCGCCGGTAGAGCGTCATCCGGGACACGCCCGCGCGCCGGGCGACGTCGGTGAGGGTGGTCCGCCGTACACCGACGGCGAGGACGCAGTCGCGAGCGGCGTCGAGCACGGGATCTGCGTCCGCATGGTTGTGACGAATGGGCGTCATCTGTCACAGTGTAATGCCAGCGCGGGCCGATTGGCAGCGCCGTCCGTGAAACAGACCGTGAGGAAGCTCTCGAAGTGGACATGTTGTGGAGCGGCTGGGGCGACCCGGCCAAGGCGGCGCCCCTGCCCGAATCGGTCACCGGCCTGCTGCGGGACCTGCTCGGCGTCACCCCCCGCGAGAGCGGCCCGTCCGCCCTCGCCCACATCGAAGCGCCCGCCCCGGCGCTGACCGACGAGGCGAACGGGGCCCTGCGCGCCGCCGTCGCCGCACCCGACGGCGTGCGCGACGACGCCGAGAGCCGCATCCGGCACACCCGCGGCAAGTCGACCCCCGACCTGCTGCGCATCCGCGCCGGCGAGGTCGACGACATCCCGGCCGCCGTGGTGCTCCCCGCCGACCACGACGAGGTCCTCGCCGTGCTGCGCGCCTGCGCAGACCACGGCCTGTCCGCGGTCCCGTTCGGCGGCGGCACCTCCGTCGTCGGCGGCCTCGCGCCCACCACCAAGCGGCCCTTCGTCGCCCTGGACCTCCGTCGGCTCGACCGGCTCCTCGCCGTGGACGAGGTCTCGCGCACCGCGACCCTGCAGCCCGGCCTGCGCGGCCCGGAGGCCGAGGCGCTCCTCAACGCCCGGGGCTGGACGCTCGGCCACTTCCCGCAGTCCTTCGAATGGGCCACCGTCGGCGGCTTCGCCGCCGCCCGCTCCAGCGGCCAGGCCTCGGCCGGCTACGGACGCTTCGACGAGATGGTCCTCGGCCTGACCGTCGCCACCCCCGAAGGCACCCTGGAGTCCGGCCGTGCCCCGCGCTCGGCGGCCGGCCCCGACCTGCGCCAGCTGATCCTCGGCTCCGAAGGCGCCCTCGGCGTCATCACCGCGGTCACCGTCCGCGTCCGGCCCCTCCCCTCCACGCGCGTCTACGAGGGCTGGCGCTTCGCCTCCTTCGAGGCGGGCACGGCCGCATTGCGCCGGCTCTCCCAGGACGGCCCGCGGCCCACCGTGCTCCGCCTCTCCGACGAGTCGGAGACCTTCATCGGACTCGCCCAGCCGGACGCCATCGGCGACGCCGAACTCCCGCCGAACCCGGGCTGCATGGCCATCGTCGGCTTCGAGGGCACCGAGGAGGAGACCGCCGCCCGCCGCACCGCCGTCCGTGAGGTCCTCCTCGCCTGCGACGGCGAGTTCATCGGCGAGGAGCCCGGCGACAAGTGGGAGCACGGCCGCTACAACGCGCCCTACCTGCGCGACGCCCTGCTCGACGCCGGCGCCTTCGCCGAGACGCTGGAGACCGCCGCCTTCTGGTCCGCGGTCCCCGGCCTCTACGCGGCGGTCCGCGACACCCTGACCCGGACCCTCACCGAGGCTGGCACCCCGCCGCTCGTCATGTGCCACATCTCGCACACGTACGAGAACGGGGCCTCGCTCTACTTCACCGTCGTCTCCGCGCAGGGCGAGGACGCCGTCGCCCACTGGGCGCCGGTGAAGCGGGCGGCCAACGACGCCATCCTGGCGGCGGGCGGCACCATCAGCCACCACCACGGCGTCGGCACCGACCACCGCGACTGGTACGCCGGCGAGATCGGCCCCCTCGGCATCCGCATGCTGCAGGCGGTCAAGGCCGAGGTCGACCCGTCCGGCGTGCTCAGCCCCGGGGTCCTCATCCCGCTCCGCTGACCCGCGGGACCCCCATCCGCACCTTCCTCCCGACCCCTTCTCCTGCCGCCCGGAGGCCAGATCCATGCGACAGTTCACCGCCGTCGTCAACCCCACCGCAGGGGGTTCCAGCGGCACGGCGGGCCTGCTCCCGCTGGCCCGGCTGCTCAGGGAGGCGGGTGCGGCACTCGACACCGTCTACAGCCGCAGCCTGGAGCACGCCCAGGAACTCGCCCGGGACGCGGGAGTGAAGGGGCACGTCGTGCTCGCCGTCGGCGGTGACGGCATGGCCGGCACCGTCGGCGGCGCGCTGAGCGGCACGGACACGGTCTTCGGCCTGGTCCCGGCCGGCCGGGGCAACGACTTCGCCCGCGCCCTGGGGCTTCCCACCGACGCCCCGGGCCTGGCGAAGGTCCTGCTCGACGGCGCACCGCGGGCCGTCGACACCATCGAGGTGGAGTCGGCCCGGCACGCGCGGGTCTGCGTCCTCGGCAGCGTGTACGCGGGCGTCGACGCGGTCGCCAACCGCCACGCCAACGCCTCCCGGCTGCTCCGCGGCGCCGCCTCCTACTACGCGGGCGGGCTGCGGGCGGTCCTCGCCTGGAAGCCCGCCACGTACCGGATCACGGTCGACGGGACGCTCCACGAGCGCACCGGCTACACCGTGGTCGCCGCCAACTCCGGCTTCTACGGCTTCGGGAGGAAGGTCGCGCCGGGCGCCCGCGTCGACGACGGCGTGCTCGACGTCGTCGTCATCAAGCAGGCGCCCAAACGCCTCTTCTTCGCCATGATGAACGAGCTGAAGACGGGCGTGCACGTCCAGCGCCCCGAGGTGGAGATCCTGCGCGGCACGGAGATCCGCATCGAAGCCGACCGCCCCCTCCCGTACGGCGCCGACGGCGAGGTCGACGCGACCCTGCCGGTGACCCTCCGGGTCCGCCCCGGCGCCCTGAACGTGCTGGCCTGACGGCGGGGCCGCCCCGTCAGGAGCGCTCGGCGACCGGTCGGGGCGGCCCCCGCCACGCCGACGCACGCCTCGTTCCCCTCGGGGTCGGCCAGCACCCAGTTGGACGGCGCGTCGGCGTCGTCCACCAGGCGCCCGCCGGCCGCGAGCGCGGCGGCGATCCGCTCCTCCGCCCGGTCGTACGGCACCCACACGTCGACGTGCAGCCGGTTGCGCTGCGGGCGCGGTGCGTCCATCCCCTGGAAGTAGAAGGGCGCCCCGCGGCGGCGGGGGTCGATCAGGTCCTCGTCGCTCCCCGCACGGTCCTCGTAGCCGAGCAGGGCACGCCAGAACGGCACCACGGCGGCGCCCGACAGGGCGTCGACCGTGACCTGCACGGTCTGGACAGCGGCCGGGTCGGCCGGGACGCCCAGCGAGCGCGCCGCGGCCGAGATCCCCCGGGCCAGCTCGATGTGCCGCTCGGTCAGCCCGTAATAGGCGTCCGTGACCGTGATCAGCCGGACCGTCACGCCCTCCTCCCGCAGGTCCACGTCCGGGCTGCCGTCGCCCAGGCCGGGCAGTTCGCCGATCGCCTGCACGAGCCGGGCGCCGACCGCGAACGACCCGGTGCGGAAAAAGGCGCACGCTCCCTCGCCCACGACCCGCCAGTCCCCGAGCCCCTCGGTCTCGTGGAACCGCTGGGGCCTGATGCGCACGTTCTCGCTCGTCTCTGTCGTCATCTGATCAACCTAGCCTGCAGGTACGACAACCCTCACCGGAGCCGGGGCACTTCGGGGCCGCGCGGCTGCCGGAGCCGGCGGTCGAAGAAGGACCCGACCCGGTGCCGGAGCTCCGCCCCGATCCGCGCCGGGGCGCCGGTGCCGACCAGCTCGGCCCGCGCGGCGGCCGTCACGAGCCCGGCGGCCTGGAGCTGCGGGACGAGCGCGGCGTAGTCGGTGAACGCCCAGTGGCCGCTCCGGGTGAGCCGGGCACGCTCGGCGGTCAGCCCGGCCCACGAGCGGTCGATGCGGGCGGCGCCGTCGAAGCCGTCGGTGCGCAGGAGCAGCAGCGGACGGTCGAAGCGGGCGGGGGCGCCGAGGGGATGGAGGTCGAGGTAGCCCTCCAGGTTCGCCACGGCGCCGATCCGCCGGTCGGCGTGCGCCGCGTACACGGCGGCGGTCCCGCCGGCCGAGTGCCCGTAGACCCCGATCCGGCCCGTGTCCATGACCGGGGCCGTCGGCAGCCCGCCGAGCCGGTCGAGGACGAAGCGGAGGTCCGCGACCCGGGTGTCGATCATCGTGCGGAAGGTCGCCGGGTCCGGCGGGCCGAACAGCACGGTCGTCCGCATGCCGCTCGGGAGCTCCACCTGCGTCGCGTCGCCGGGATGGTCGACGAGGACGACGACCCGGCCGTGGCTCGCCAGATCCTCGGCGAGACCCGTGCCGAGGGTCCGGGAGTCGCCGCCGCCCGGGCCGTACAGCAGCACCGGGCGGCGCCCGGGCAGCGGCGGCGCGTCCACGTGCCCGTGGGTGAGGACCGCGCCCCAGTCCACCGCCCCCGGCTCCGGAAGCCCCCGGTGCACGTGCGGGGCGAGACCGGCGAAGACCTCGGCGGCGGCGGGCGAGAGCTGCGGGGCGCGCGGGAAGCCGCGGACGGTACGGGCCGGGTACAGCACCGTGAGCATCACCTCCCGGGCCCCGCCCACCCACGGGTCGGTACGGGAGGGATCGGTGAGGTGGACCGTGCGCAGGCCGACGGGGTGCGGACCGGTCGGCGCCGACAGCCGGAGCGGCGATCCGGGAGTCCCCGCGGCGGCGGCCCGCGCCGAGGCGCTCGCGGGCAGCAGAGCGGAGGCGGTGCCGAGGAGCGCCCCCGCGACCAGGGTGCGGCGGCTGATGGCGTGGTTCGTCGTCATGGAGGCATCCTTGGTGCGGGGCGGGGGCCCGCGCGAAGGTTCAGGCCCTGCCCGAAAGGCTGGTGTCGAGCGAGGGGTCGTGCGGGTGCTGCGCATCCATTTCACGGTGGACGACGTCGCGGGGGTCCGCTTCGCCCCGCGCCCGGCACCGCTGCAGGAGCTGCACGCCGCCCTGACGACGGCCGTCGCGCCCCGCCGCGAGCCGCTGTTCGGCCGGTGGCGGGACCGCGTGCTCCGCACCCTCCCCGCCGCCTCCGAACCGCTCGCCGACCTCGTCCCGGCAGGCCGCCCGCCCGCCTTCCTCGACGTCCTCGGCGACACGCTCACGGCGAGCTTCGAACGGATCCGGTCCACGGACCCCGACACCGTCCGCCGGGAACTGGAGCGGGTGTACGGGGCGGGGCGGCCCGCGCCCCGCTGGGTCCGAGACCTGCACGCGGGCGAGGAGACGGCCTGGCGCACCGTGCACCGCGCCCAGCGGGCCGCGTACGAGACGGTGCTCGCCCCGGTGTGGCCCGTCGTCCAGGACCTGCACCGCGACGAGTTCGCCCGCCACGCCCTGACCGTCGCCGCACACGGAACGGCCGCCGGGCTGACCGCCCTGGCCCCGGGCAGCCGCTTCCACGAGGGCGTCTGGGAGTGGCCGGGCGCCGCGGCGCGCGACGTGCGCCTCGGGGGCCGGGGCCTCGTCCTGCTGCCGACCTTCCACCACCCGGCGGGCCCGCTCCTCCAGGACCTCCCGGGCCGCGCCGTGGTCCTCACGTACCCGGCGGGCCCCGGCCTCCCACCCGTACCCGAGGGGGAGGCCGGGCCCGACGACGCCTTGGCGCCCGTCCTCGGCCGCACCCGCGCCGAACTCCTGCGCCTCCTCTCCGGACCCCACTCCACCACGGAGCTGGCCCGCGCCCTCCGGGTGAGCAACGCGACGGCCTCCGCCCACGCGGCCGCGCTGCGGGGCGCGGGGCTGCTGGCGACGCGGCGGACCGGCCGATCGGTGACGCACGAGCGGACGGCGCTCGGGACGCTGCTGGTCGCGGACGGCCGGCCCCCCTCGACCAGCCCCGGGGAGGACGGCTGACCGGCCGTCGGCATCGCGCCGGGTCGCCCCACCGGCCCCCGGTGTCCCTCTTGTTGGGGACCCGTAGGCCCCCGCGTAGCACTTGAGGATGATCCCGAGCCCTCACCGAGAGGGACTTTCCTCCCGCCGGGGAACCCGGTCCCGTGGGTTCCGTCTTGCTCTCCGAGCCGGCTTGATCGTCGAGCCGGCCGGAGGAGGGTCTGATGGCAGGTCAGCTGAGCGGGGCGACGCGGGCGAAGGCGTCCGCACCGGAATACCAGGGGGCGCTCGGGTCCCTGTCGGTGAACGCCTCCCTGCCCGAGGTGCTCGCCAAGGGCGTCGAGGAGCTCCGGGCGGCGGAGCGGGCCGGGGACCTGGCCGAGGTGGCCCGCTGCGGGCTCGCCGTGGCGGAGGCGTGCCGCAGGCTGGGCCGGATCGACGAGGCCGACCGGGCGTGGAAGGCGAGCTACCGGGCGGCGCGTTCGGCCGGGAACGAAGGAGCGATGGCCTGGGCCCTGTGGAGCGGCGGCACGCTCGCCCGGCAGCGCGGCGAACTCAGGCTGGCGTACCGGCTGCTGAGGCTGGCCGCCGAGGCGGGGGAGCGGGGCGGCGACGTCGTCGTGCGCGGCTACTCGCTCGCCGGGCTCGCCGAGACCGGGCGCATCCAGGGCGACTACGAGGCCGTGGGCAGGCTGCACGAGCAGCTCCTCGCCGAGGCCCGCCGCCGCGGCGAGGCCCGGCACACCGTGTGGGCCCTGGAGGGGATCGCCCAGATGCACCGCAACACCGGCTCCTACGACAAGGCCCTGGCCCTGTTCGAGGAGGCGGCCGAGACGGCGTCGCGCGCGGAGGACCGGCGCGGCTGGGCCTGGGCCCTGCGCGGCATCGCCGACGTGGTGTCCGTACGGGACGGGGACGTGGACCGCGCCCTCGACCTGCTGTCGCGGGCGGAGGAGGCCTGCCGCGAGATACGCCTGGCCAGCGCGCTGGCCTACAACCACAAGATGCGCGGCAACGTCCTGTACCGGGCCGGTCGTTACGAGGAGGCCCGCGAGCTGTACGCGCTGGCCCTGGAGGAGTTCCAGGGGATGGAGGAACCGCGCGGCACGGCGCTGTCGCGCCTGGGGCTGGTCAAGTCCCGGGCCCGCCTGGGCCGTGACACCGCCCGGACCGCCGGCGAACTGGCCGAGCTCCGCACCACCTTGGACCGCATCGGCCTGCGGCACGCCCGCGACATGGTCGACAAGGCCGCCGCCGAGCTCGGGGTCGGTCCGCTGCCCGACCACGGCGGAGACGGGCACGGACAGGAGGAACCCGTACTGCCGGCCGTCGGCGCCGAAGCCCTGCGGGCGGTCGACGTGGAGGCGCTGCGATGAACACCCTCCCCACGCCGTCCACGCCGCTCCGCGCGGCCCCGGCGTCCGCCGCCCGGGCCAGGACCGTCGTACGGGCCCCCCCTTCCGCCCGCCGCCCCGGTCGGCGGCCATGTGGCACGCTGCCGCGCCCTGGTCCGGCCCGCGCTGGTCGAGGCGGTCGGCCGGCTGCACCCCTGGACCGGGGAGATGGCGGCGTACGCGCTGGGCTGGGCCGACCCGGCCGGCACCCCGGACCCCCACCGGGTCGGAGGGCAAGGGCGTGCGACAGGCCCTCGCCTTACTCGGCGCGGAGGCCGTCGGGGCCGACGGAGCCGAGGCCGTCCCGGGAGCGGTCGCGGTCGAACTCGTCCACACGTTCTCCCTCCTCCACGACGACATCATGGACGCCGACGCCCTGCGCCGGCAGCGCCCCGCCGTGTGGAAGGAGTACGGGACGGGCCCGGCCGTCCTGGCGGGCGACGCGCTCCTCGCCCAGGCCGTGGCGGTCCTCGCCGAAGCCCCCGGCCGCCACACGGGAGCCGCGGTGCGGCGCCTCTGCGGCACCCTGAACGACCTGGTGTCCGGCCAGGCGGAGGACCTGCGCTTCGAGGACCGCCCCTGGCACGGACCCGGCGCGGTGTCACCCGACCAGTACCGGTCGATGGCCGAGCACAAGACGGGCGCCCTGCTGGGCTGCGCGCTCGCCCTCGGCGCGGTGCTCGGCGGCGCCCCCGACCGGACCGTGACCGCGCTCGACAGGGCCGGGCGCCATCTCGGCCTCGCCTTCCAGGCGGTGGACGACGTCCTCGGCATCTGGGGCGACCCCGCCGTGACCGGAAAGCCCGTCCACGCCGACCTGCGCCGGGGCAAGAAGACCTACCCGGTGCTCGTCGCCCTGGCCGGCGGGGGCGAGGTGGCCCACGAGCTGGTCACGCTGCTCTCCTCCGGCCGCCCGGTCGACGGCGAGGCGGCGGAACTCGTCGCGGCCCTCGTGGAGGAGGCCGGCGGACGCGCCGCCACCCGCGACGAGGCGCGCCGCCACCTGGACGCCGCCCGCCGCGTCCTGCGGGAGACCCCGCTGGAGCCCACGGCCGCGCGACGGCTGGACGCACTGTTCGCGCACCTGCTCGACCGCACCTGGTGACCGGCGGCCCGCGCCGGGCCGCCCGCTCACGATCCCCGGTCGCACCATGACCGAACGGCGTCACCACGCGAGGTGGTGACGCCGCTTCAGGAGGTGTCGGCCGAAGGGGATCCGGTCAACGCGAGCCGCTCGTCGGGCGACGGGTCAACGGGCGATCCGTCGGCGCGGGAACGTCACTTGCCGAGCCACGCGTTGTGGATCGTCAGCGTCGACGTGTTGCCCTGCTTGTCCGTGACCTCGGCGGAGAGCGCGATGCCACGGTCCTTCGCCGGGCTCTTCACCGAGATCCGCCCGTCCCGGACGGGAACGACCTGCCAGGTCTTCCCGTCGTCGTAACTCACCTTCACCGTGAGCGACGTGAGGTTCTTCCCGGACGCCGAGCCCTGCACGGTCACCGGCACGACGACCGGCGCGAGCTGCGGGGCGCGCGAGGCCAGGTCGACGGGAGCCGCGAAGCGGACCGTGGACACCGGCAGTGCCGTGGTCGCCGTGACCTGCCGCGAACGGAAGGTGAAGCCGGCCTCGACCCGGGTCGAGGCCGCGGCGAGGCCCGCGGGACGCTCCACGGAGGTCGTCAGCCGGTACTCGGCGTCGGCGCCGTCGACGGTGAAGGGCTGCGAGCCGGTCAGCGGGTCGGCGTTCTCGGCGACCTTGACGCCGTTGCGGTAGAGCGTGGACGTGGCCGTGCCGTACGGGCTGCGCCCCACGTGGCCCTTGCCGTCGGCGAACAGGGGGACGGAGCCGACGAGCTGCTGCTCACCGGTGACCGGGTCGGGAGCGGTGCGGAAGACGCCCCGG
Source organism: Streptomyces showdoensis (assembly GCF_039535475.1). Taxonomy (NCBI): domain Bacteria; kingdom Bacillati; phylum Actinomycetota; class Actinomycetes; order Kitasatosporales; family Streptomycetaceae; genus Streptomyces; species Streptomyces showdoensis. The sequence continues at coordinate 117,270 of NZ_BAAAXG010000004.1, forward strand.
CGCTCGCCCAGGAGCGGGCCGAAGACGCCGGTGTTGAAGTCCTCCCGGTACGTCCGGCCGGACTCGTAGCGCTTCGGCAGGGCCATCTCCAGGCTGCCCTCGTAGGCCGGGTAGCCCCACTCGTCCGGCGCGCCCGCCTGTTCGAACTTGGTGAGCCACTGGACGCCGTCGGCGGTGGAGACGTAGAAGGTGCGCGTCCCCGGCGCCGGCTGCAGCGCGGAGAAGCCGTTGCCCTCGGGCGCGCCCGGCAGGTGCGCGAACGGGGAGACGAGGGCCGACTTCCCGGGGGCGGAGGCGCCGAGACCGACCTTCAGGGTGGCCAGTTCGTTCGCCTTCACGTGCTTGGTGTAGCCGGTCGCGAGTGTGTTCACGGGGCCGCCGTAGGCCACCGAGTACTGGCTGGTGGCGTCCTTGAGGAAGTGCGCGTCCCAGGTCTGCAGCAGCGAGCCGTCGGTGACGGCCGGGCCCAGGTGGGTGGTCCGGAAGCCGGCGTAGCCGCGCAGGACCCAGCCGTTGCCGACCCCGGCCGATCTCGGTGGCCCGCTCGTAGTACGCGCCGAAGTAGTCGGCCCGGTCGATGCCGGGCACCGTCACCTCCACCGGCTTGGTGGTGCGCGCGTCGGCGACGACCGTCATGTCACCGGTCACCTCCAGCTTCGGCTGGGAGATCCAGTCCGTCCCCTTGGTGTAGTCCGAGGGGTCCTGGTAGACGGCCGTGTCGAAGGTGTACGAGCCCTTCGGCACCCGGATCGTGTGGCTGCCCGGCTGGTCGATGCGGATCTGGAAGCCCGCGGCCGGTCCGCCGACGCCGAGCAGGGTGCTGGCGAAGTTCCGGGCGTCGGCACCGTCGCGGTCGACGGCCCGGAGCGTCACGTCGTACGACTCGGCCTCCCGCACGGCCACCGCGGCAGTCCGGACGGACTGGCCCGCGGCGGTGGCGGTGACGTAGCCCGAGTAGGTGCCGTCGGCGTCGCCGATCCTGGTGTCGGCGACGAGGTCGACCTCGGCCCGGCCGCCGGCCGGCACGGTCACCCGCGAGGCGCCGAGCGCGAAGAACCCGGCCGGGGCCGGCTTGCCCGCCGGGTCCAGGGTGGCCACCGACAGGTCGAGGGTGACGTCCGTGGTCCCGAGGTTGCGGTAGGCGAGCTTCCTGGAGACCGGGACGTCGTCGGCGTGCGGCCACAGCGCCGTGCCGTAGTTCAGCGAGACCGGCTCGGCGATGACGCTCTGGCCCAGCGCCTTGTCGACCTGGACGCGACCCGTGCCCTGCTGGAAGGCGGTGTAGGCGCCGCCCTTGGTGGACGCGGTCAGCGCGCCCTTGAGCTCGGCCGCCTTCCAGTCCGGGTGCCGCTGCTTCAGGATCGCCGCCGCGCCCGCGACGTGCGGGGTCGCCATGGAGGTGCCGTCGATCTGCAGGTAGCCGGGTGCGGGGTGCGGGGTGCCGGGGCGGGTGTCGATGGCGCTGCCGGCGGCGGCCGCCGCCGTGATGGCGACGCCGGGCGCGGTCAGGTCCGGCTTGACGGCGCCGTCGCCGACGCGCGGGCCGGTGCTGGAGAACGGCGCGAGCCGGTCGTCCTTGTCGACGGCGCCGACGGTCAGCGCGGCGTCCGCGCTGCCGGGCGAGCCCACCGAGGAGGCGCCGCTCTCGCCCTCGTTGCCCGCCGCGATCGCGAACAGGATGCCCTTCTCGGCGGTCAGCCGGTTGACCGTCGCCTCCAGGGGGTCGATCCCGGGGCTGTCGGTGCTGCCGAGGCTGAGGTTGACCACGTCCGCGCCCTCGGCCGCGGCCCACTCCATGCCCGCGATGACGGCGGAGTCGTCCCCGAAGCCCTCGTCGTCGAGGACCTTGCCGCTGATGACCTTGGCGCCGGGCGCGACCCCCTTATAGAGGCCGCCGGACTTGGCACCGGTGCCCGCGGCGATCGACGCGACGTGCGTGCCGTGGCCGACGCGGTCCACGGTGTCGGGGGAGGAGGAGAAGTTCTTCTCGCCGACGACCTGGGTCTTCAGGTCCTCGTGGGTCTTGTCGACGCCGGTGTCGAGCACGGCGATCTTCACGCCCGTGCCGTCGTAGCCGGACTCCCACGCCTTGTCGGCGCCGATCTGCCGGACGCTGCGGTCCAGGCTCGCCCCGCGCACTCCGTCCAGCCACACCTTGCCGATGCCGGACGCCGTGGCGCGCAGCCCGCTCCGCTGCCGGTCGGTCAGCGCGTCCCACACCCCGGACAGGTCGTCCTGGGAGGCGCGGACGGCCTCGGCGTTGAGCGTCGGGAACGCGCGCGCCGACGGGGTGGCCCCGGCGGCACGGACCTCGGCCCGCGCGGCGGTGGCGCCCCCTTCGTACTGCACGATCATCTTGAGCCCGGCGCGGTGGCTCTTGCGCAGCCGCGGGTCGGTCAGCACGTCGAGGTCGAAGAGGCGCTGGTCGAGCTTGCCGGCGGTGATCAGCCGCTCGGCGTCGCCGGGCACCACGAGGGTGTGGCCCTGGGTGCGCTGCACCCGCACGGGTATGTGCTCACGGCCCGGGGCGGACTCGAAGCCCACCATCCGGCCCTTGGCGTCCACCACCACGCGGTCGCCGGTGACGAGCGGGATCCGCTGCTTGCCGGCGGTGCGTGCGGTGTCCGGTGCGGCCGTCGTGTGCGCGGTGATCGCCGTCGCGGGGCCGGTCATTCCTGCTGCCAGGGCCACCGATGTGGCCGCTGCGATGGTGAAGGCGCGTGCTCGCTTCACTTGTGGGCGCAAGTCTCCCCCAGGAGCTTGGGATGGGGTCATCGGTCGAATCCGGCCGGCGGGGCGTGACGCCGCCCGCCGCCGGTCAGCGCAGTATGCGGAGGCGGGAAGGGAGTGATCAACGGCGGTGTGGGCGCCGGAGGTTGATCCTGATGACTTCAAGCCAACTTGCCGTCGCGGAGTTCGATGGGACGACGATGGCCGTGTGACCGCTGTGTGACGGCCGCGCGATGGTTGCGCGACAGCGGGCCGCGAGGGGACGGGCGATCCCGGCGGGGGCGGGCCTCGCGCGCTTCCGGCGGACCGTCAGGCGCGGAGGCGGAGCGCGCGGCTCCAATTGGCCGTAACCGCATGGCGGGGGAGCCGTCCCCCGAATCCCGTGCATGGACGCGCGCCGGGGGAGGGGCCCCGGGTGCGGAGGGGGGTGCGGAGGGGGCGGGGTGCGCCCCCGGCCCCGGAGGGTCAGCGGGAGGGGAGCTCCGGGCGCGGGTAGACCCTGGACTGCTTGACGCTGCCGAAGGCGAAGCTGGACTCGATCGACGCGATCCCCGGGATGGCGTGGATCCGGGTGCGGACCAGGGCTTCGTACGCCTCCAGGCTCTCGATGACGACCCGGAGCAGGTAGTCGCTGCTGCCGGCCATCAGGTAGCAGTCCTGGATGTGGTCGATGAGCCCGACGTGCTCCTCGAAGACGTTCACCGCCTCCGCGGTGTGGCGCTCCAGCCGGATCCGGACGAAGACCGTGATCGGCAGACCGAACGCGACCTGGTCCACCGTGGCCGTGTAGCCGCTGATCAGACCCGCGTCCTCCAGGCGCCGCACCCGGCGCAGGCAGGGGGAGGGGGAGAGCCTGATCCGGTCGGCGAGGTCCTGGTTCGACAGCCGTCCGTCGGCCTGCAACTCGTGGATGATCTGGAAGTCCACGGCGTCCATCGTCACTCCTTGGCAGATTCTGCCCCCAGGCTATGTCTGGAGGGCAGAACTAGCAATCATCTGCCCGGCCTGAAGCTCTACGGTTGCTCATCGGGGGAAACCGCTTGTGGATTCCGCCTGAACGGCTCCGAGCGGGAGGATCTTTGGTGGCGGCGACACGAACGACGGAGAAGCGGCCGGTGGGGCCGCCGCCGGTCCGCGAAGACACCTGCCGGACCCTCCTGGGGCTCTCCCCGCGGGCCGTCGGCATGGCCGCCCTGCTGCTCACCGTCACGATCTGGGCCGCGTTCGCCCTCAGTGCCCGCGCCCTCAGCAGCTCCACGCTGCTGCCCGCCGACGCCGCCCTGCTCCGCTTCGGCGTGCCGCTCGTGGTCCTGGCGCCCGCCCTGTGGCGGCGCCGGCGCCGGCTGGCCGCGGTGCGTCCCGGCCCGGCGGCGAAGATCATCTGCGGCGCCGGGGTCCCGTTCTTCCTCGCCGCGATGTACGGCGGCTCCCTCACCTCGGCCGCCTTCGTCGGAGCGATCGTGCCCGGCATGGTCCCGCTGTTCGTCTCCGCCCTCGTGGTCGCCGGCGGCAAGAGCGTCCCGCGCGGCACGCAGGCGGCCGGTCTCGTCCTCATCGTGACGGGCGTCGTGGCCCTGGTCTGGCGCCACCTGGCGGCGTTCGACGGGGACGTCCTGCTCGGCACCGGAACGCTGCTGGTCGCCAGCGGCCTGTGGGCGCTCTACACCGTCGGGCTCCGGGAGGTGGACCTCGACCCCATCGGATCCATCGGCCTCCTCTGCCTGCCCTCCCTCGCCGTGATCGCCCTGCTCACCGCGACCGGCGTCCTGCCCTCCGGGCTCGCCCACGCCGCCGGGTCCGACATCGCGCTCTTCCTCGTCGTCCAGGGCCTGGGCGTCGGACTGTGCGCGGGCCTCCTGTACGCCTTCGCCATCCGCCGGCTCGGCCCCGAACGCAGCTCCGTCGTCGGGAGCCTGAGCCCCGCCGTCGTCGTCCTGCTCGCGACGGTCCTCCTCGACGAGTCGCCGACCCTGCCCGTCGTGATCGGCGTCCCCCTCATCACCCTCGGCGTCGTGCTCGCCAACCGCCGCCCCGGAACCGAGGTCTCCCCCGATGCTTGAGCTCCTCCCCGCCCCGCCCGTCGACCCGCTGTGGGACCTGACCGCCGAGTACGCGGAGGACCCGCGCCCCGAGCGGCTCAACCTGGTCCTGGGCGTCTACCGCGACCACACCGGCAGCACCCCCGTCATGACGGCGGTCAAGGAAGCCGAGATACGCCTGGCCGAACGCTCCGGCTCCAAGGAGTACCTCGGCCTCTCCGGCAACGCGGCGTTCAACGACGCCATGCTCACCACGGTCCTCGGCGACGAGGCCCGCACCGGCCGGGCGACCGCCGTCCAGACCGTCGCGGGCACCGGCGCCCTGCGCCTCCTCGCCGACCTCGTACGGCAGACCCGCCCCGGCACCACCGTGTGGATCAGCGACCCCGCGTACGTCAACCACCGCCCCATCCTGGAAGGCGCCGGCCTCACCGTCCGCACGTACCGCTGGACCGACCCCGCCGGCCTGCTCGCCGACCTGCGGGAGGCGGGCCGCGGCGACGTCGTCCTGCTGCAGGGCTGCTGCCACAACCCCACCGGGGTGACTCCGACGGCCGAGGCGTGGGAGCAACTGGCCGGCCTCGCCGGGACGCACGGCTGGGTCCCCTTCGTCGACCTGGCCTACCACGGCCTCGGCGACGGCCTCGACGCCGACCTGGCCCCCACCCGCATGCTGGCCGCACGCCTCCCCGAGGTGCTGATCGCCGTCAGCTGCTCCAAGAACTTCGGCCTCTACAGCGACCGCACGGGCTGCGCGATCGTCCTGGGCTCCTCGGCGCGGACGCTCCGGCACGTCGAGACCACCCTGCAGAACGCCGCCCGCACCCTCTATTCCATGCCGCCCGACCACGGCGCCGCCGTCGTCGCCACGATCCTGGCGGACGAGCGGCTCCGGACCGTCTGGCGCACGGAACTGGACACGATGCGCCGCCGCATCGCGTCCCACCGCACCGACCTCGTCGCGCACCTGAGCGCCCTCGGCCACGACCGGGAGGCGAGCGCCCTGGCCCGGCAGAAGGGCATGTTCTCGATGCTCCCGCTGACCCCGGAGCAGATGGCCCGGATGCGCCGCCACTCCGGCATCTACGGCACCACCGCGGGCCGCATCAACATCGCGGGAGTCCCCGCCCACCGCATCCCCTTCCTGGCCCAGGGCATCGCCGACGCGCTGGAATCCGGGCGGAGGTGAACGGGGGGCCGGTGCGGGGGTGACACCGGGCGGGCCCTCCGGTTCACCCGGACCGTCGGCCGGTCAGGGACCGTCCGGCCGGGGCCGGGATCGGAGGAAAACCCCCAGCCGTGCGTTCAGTTCCTCCGGGGCCGTGAGCGGAAGCGAGTGGTGGGTGGCTCCGGGAAGCACGGCCACCTCGGCCAGGGGGAGCGCCCGGCGGGCCCGGTCGGCGACCCCGGCGGCGCGGTGGGCGCGGCTGCGCTCCGCCAGGAGGACCAGGACCGGCATGCGCAGACCGTCCGCGCGCGGGCGGCCCCCGACGACGAGCTTGCGGCCGGGGACCGAGCCGGCCCGCGCGTAGAGCCGCTGCCACGTCTCGTCCGGCTCGGTGCCCGCCGTCTCCCAGGCCAGGAAGGCCCGGGAGCGCGCCTCGTCCGGGCGGACCAGGGCGGGCAGAGCGCGCAGCAGGTACGAGGGGCGGAACCCGGCGAAGACCTGGGTGGGGTCGACGAGGGCGAGGCGGTCGACCCGCCGCGGGGCGTGCAGCGCGTACCGCGCGGCCATCCAGGCGCCGTACGAGTGGCCGCACAGGTCCGTCCGGGCGAGCCCGAGCCCGTCGAGCAGCGCGTCCAGCCAGGCCATCAGGTCGTCGGCGCCCTTCAGCGGCAGGCCCCGGCGCTCGGTGCGGCCGGCGTCGCCCAGCAGGTCTACGGCGTACACCCGATGCCGTTCGCCGAGCGCCGCCGCGTTGGCGAACCAGACCAGACCGGTGGCGGATCCGCCGGGCAGGAGCACCAGGGGACTGCCGTCCGCCGCTCCGTGGACGTGGACCCGGGTGGGCCCGTACGGCGTGGCGACGTCGCGTTCCTCGGTCGACGCGGGCCAGCGGGAGCGGAGTTCGTCATAGGCGCGATCGAAGGAGGAGTGGGACACGGCCGTTCCTCTCGCTGAGCCATCATCTCGGTGAACAGGATTATCTGCCGTCGGCGAGCCGGCGGAGGACACCTGGACGAGCGGCACACGGCGGGGGAACCGGTGCCCCTGCTGCGCGCGTTCACCGTGGAGTCCGACCTCCTCGTCGCCGAGTCCGCCGCACGCGACGGGCTGCACCCCACTGACGTGCGCGCTGATCCGCCTGCCGGACGCGGCACGGGACGGCACCCGGGCCCGCCCGGGCCGACGGGTCTCGGCGCGGACGGTGCCCCGGGCCCGGCGGTGCGTCAGGGGCGCAGCAGGGGGAAGGAGACCGGCGCCCAGCGGGCGCGGGCGGCGGCGGACCGGGCCCCGGGGACACCGTGGTCCGCGCCCTCCCCGGCCCTGTCGTCGGTGGTCCACGTCATGACCTCGCCCGCGCCCCGGCCGGCGGCGGGCCGGCCGGGGTCGCCGGTGCGGGCGAAGTCGGCCCAGGCGCGCACCATGCGAGCGGACAGGTCGTGGTCCTCGGCGGACGGGACGCCGCCGATGAGGAAGGCGACGGCCTCGTCATGGAGGGTGCCGAAGGCGAAGGGGACGTCCGCGCAGTGCCAGGCCCGTACGGTTCCGCCGGGGCCGCCGCGCCGCCGGTCGAAGCGGCTGAGGCGGGCCCGGCCGCCGCCCCGGGCGTGCTGCTCGGCGAGCCGGTGGGCGTACTCGCCGAAGAGCAGGTCGCCGAAGACCGCCAGGTAGACGTCGAGGACCGGGGCGTCGGGCGCGTCGGCGCGGTAGCCGTCGACCAGGGCGTCGGGCAGGCCGAAGTCCGCGGCGAACGCGGCGAGTCGTTCCTCGGTGGTGACCTTCGCGCTGCTGCCGACGGCGTCGAGGAGCCAGTACTCCTCGGTCGTGTGGCAGACCAGCAGGTCGACGTCCCGGCTCCGCCCCTCGGACAGTCCGGTGAGCGGATCGACGGGCAGGACGTCGCCGTCGAGCACGGGGGCGTAGAGCGACGGATCGTAGTGGCGGGACCCGGAGGCGGGATCGCGGCGGTAGGCCTCGACGACCGCGTCGCCCGCGCGGACGAGCGTCTGCGGATCGGCGGCGGCCAGCCCCTCGGGCGTGGCCGGGCAGCCCGCCGCGGCGGCGATCTCGCGCGTGGTCGCGGCGGCGATGGCCGGCGTGTAGCAGGGGCTGGCCGGGCTGTGCGCGATGGCGCGGTGGAACAGGCCGCGGGCGCGGTCCATCACCATGAGGCAGGCCACGGAGGCGGCTCCCGAGGACTGCCCGGCGACGGTGACGTTGCCCGGATCGCCGCCGAACCCGTCGATGTTGTCGCGGATCCAGCGCAGTGCCGCGACCTGATCGAGCAGACCCCGGTTGTCCGGGTACGCGACTCCGCCCTCCGCGGGGACGTGGCCGAAGCCCTCGAAGCCGAGCCGGTAGTTGAGGGTGACCACGACCAGGCCGGCACGGGCGAGCGCGGTGCCGTCGAAGTCGGGCTGGGCGGAGGAGCCGAAGGTGTACGCGCCGCCGTGGATCCACACGAGTACGGGCAGGCGCCGCCCGCCGCCCGGGGCGGGCGTCCAGACGTTGAGGCTGAGGACGTCCTCGTCGCCCGGCGACCAGGCGGGTGCCCCGGGCAGCTCCGCCGACTGCGGAGCGATCACGCCGAACCGGGTGCAGTCCCGCACCCCGGTCCACGCGGCGGCCGGACGGGGCTCCTTGAACCGGTCGGCGCCGAACGGCGGTGCGGCGTACGGGATCCCGAGCGCGGCGACGACCCCGTCGGCGGCCCGGAAGCCACGCACCCGGCCGTTGCCCGTCTCGAAGGTCTCCACGTGGACCGCCTCTCATCCGACTCGCTCGACGCCGTGCGCCCGGAAGGGGGCGCCGTCCCAGCGTGACCCGACCAGGCCCGCCGGCGCCAACACCAAGATCACGACGATTGACGCACACGCGATGTCAATCAACGCGATCCGCGTGAATCGCGCGACCCGTGCGACCTGCGCGATTCACGCGACGCGCGCGACCGTGCGATCCGTGCGACCTGCGCGATTCACGCGACGCGCGCGACCGTGCGATCCATGCGATCCGTGCGATCCGTGCGATCCGCGTGTCGTCGCCCCGACCGAGGGGCGGACGCCCCGCTGCCCTCGACGGCCCCCGGGTCTGCCCTCCCGTCCCTTCCCGCCAGGCCGCGCACCCGCCGAAGCTCGGAGGGGGGCGGACGGACGGACCATTCCGAGGCGGGAGAGACATGCACGCACGACGGGAGACGGAGACGGACGGGGCGAGCTCCGTCGCACGGCCGCGGACCCGGGCGCAACGGCCCGAGGAGCGGCCCCCGCAGGTCCTGGCGTTACAGCGGACGGCGGGAAACGCCGCCGTGGTCCAGATGATGCGGAACAGGAACACCGGCGGGCACGGCATCGCCGGCCTGGTGGCGAACACCGGCGCAGCGGAACGCGAGGCACAGCTCAGCGCCACGTACGGCATCCGCATCGGCCCCCCGGCCGACCGGCCCAACGATCACTTCAGCCACTCCATGCTCAACAGGATCGACGGGGTCCTGGGCAGCCTGCCGCCCGCGGACGTCAGGGACAACCCGGAGTTGGTGGCCATCCAGCCGGCCGGAGCGGATACGACGAGCGCGGCCAGCCTGTACGACGGGGGCGACCGGAGCATCACCATGGTCAGCCCCTTCGGAATGCCGTCCTGGCTCTACACCGAACTGAACCGGGGCGTGCCGTGGCAGCGTTCCCTGATGGACAAGGGGGCCATGGCGGACTACGAGGGCATCAGCGACACGGAGGACCAGGCCCTCGGCATCGCCGGGGAGAGGCGCCAGGTCATGGGAGGCGTCTCGGACGTCCTCGCCAACGGCAACCTGGTCAAGTGGACGCTGCGCCACGAGATCGGCCACTCGGTCGACCAGCTGACGGGCTGGGAGGTGAACCTGAAGCACGAACCCCGCTTCGGCGGCTGGGAAGCCTATGACGACGCCCGTCCCGTGGCCGTGGCGATCCTCACCGAAGCGGGCCTCGGAGACCGGCTGGAGACCGAGGACCGCTACCACATGACCCTCGTCGACTCCGTGGCGACGGCACTGGACCCGGAGGTGGCACGGGACAGCCCGCAGCGGCTGACGGAACTCGCCGACAACTTCCCCACCCAGGGACAGGGTTTCAAGGAGCGGCTGGCCCGCGTCGTGCGGTTCGGCCGGCTCGCCCTCGCGCAGCCGTGGACGCTGACGGACGGCGGCGGCGACACCCTCGCGATCGGGCCGCGGACCTACCACGTCGACCACTACGGGCACTGGGTCAGCTACCTGCGCGCCCAGCGGCAGCAGCACGCCGTCTCCAACTACCAGTTCTCCACGCCGGAGGAGTGGTTCGCGGAGGCGTACGCGGCCTACCACGACCCGAAGCCCGGACCGCGGGCCCGGCTCCACCCGGAGGCGCGGGACTGGTTCGCGGAGCGCGGCGCGTAGGCCCCGTACGACCGTCCTGCCCACCGGATGCGGCGCGGCCGGGCGCGGCGCAGGATGGACGTGGGCGTCCGTACGAGCGCGGAACGGGCTCGGAGCGGCGACGGCCCGGGATGCGGCCGGCCGCCCGCGCGGAAGACGACCCCCTCCCAGCTGCGCGGCGAAACGGCGAAACAGGTGTGCCCCGCGCGAGGAGAGAAGGGGAGCATCATGAGGAAGTCCCTGGTGGCCGCCCTGGCCGCGGTCACATCCGCGACGGCCCTCCTGCTGGCCGGCCCGGTGACGCCGCCGGCCTCCGCTTCGTCGTACTGCGACGGGACGACGCCGAGCACGTCGATGCTGTTCTACCGGGCCGACAACGGCCAGGCAGGCACGGGCACGCTCTCCTCCGGACACTGGCGGCAGAAGGCCACGCTCGGGCTCCCGACCGGCTACACGCACGCGGCGGCCAGCCGCGACTCGCTGCTCCTGTACAACGGGAACACCGGGGCCGGCGAGGTCGGCACCTTCACGAACGGGCAGTACACCCGCACGCGGACCTCCACCGACTTCTCCACGGGATGGACCTTCGTCGAGGCCTCCGGCGACTCGGTGATCTTCTACAACGCGAACACCGGCCACGGCGTCACGGGCACCCTGAAGGGCGGGGCGTACCGCCAGGTGCGCGTGTACGAGAACGTCAGCTCGGGCTGGGGCACGATGGCCGCCTCCTGCGACACGCTGCTCGCGGCGGCCCGGCACGGTTCGGTCGAGTTCCCCTGGAGCAACGTCGGCTACGGCACGCTCGAAGGCGGCGTCTACACGGACACGGGCCGCATCGCCCGCGACGACTACCTGGGCCGGCTGACCGCGACCAAGGACTCGGTCCTGGCCACCTCGAAGTCCGGCAGCCGGCTCGAGTACCGGGTGTCCGAGGCGGTCGGCGGCTCGGGCGTCTCCTTCGACAAGATCGGCGCCTCCGGCATCTGGAACACGGTCGGCCGCACCGGCGACAGCCTGTTCTTCTACAAGACCGACGGCACGGCCTGGACCTCGACCCTGGTCGGCGGCACCTACACGAACGTGGGCCCGCTGGCCGCGGTGTCGTCGGGCTGGACGCTGATCGAGGGCGGCGTCTGAAGGAAAGGACCGGGGGCGCCGAGCCCGTGGACCGCCCCGGGCGTGATCGCGTTCGCGACCCTCGGCGTCGGGGCCGACGGCGCCCCAACGCCCCTCCTGCCGAACCGAGTCGACCCGGGCCGCCCACGCAGACCCCCGCGCGGTGCGGGCCCGCGCACCCGCCCCCGGAGAGCGCTGGTCACCGGCCCCGGTGGTCCTTCCCGGCGCGACCTGACGCATTGGCCTAGACCTATTGTGCGGCTCTGCCCGTGACGGTACGTTCATCCCCGGCTGCGCAGCCGGACGTACCGCACCACATCGCATCGTCACGCACTCCGCCGGGGCATCCCGGCGTTTTCAGGAGGCAATGCCATGTACCGCCGCACCGCAGCCGCTCTCGCCACCGCCGTCACCGCCGGAGCCCTCGCGCTCGGCACGGCCGGCACCGCCGCGGCCAACCCCGGCCCCGGCTTCTACCCGCGCAGCCACCACGCCTCGTACGCCGACTGCCAGGCCACCGGCAAGGCCGGCTACCAGATATGGGGCCCGATCTTCTTCTGCGAGCCCCTCAGCTCCACCCGCCCGGACGTCATCGTCCTCTGGGTCCGCTACTGACGGAGGCGGCCGGCCCCGGGAGCCCCCGGGGTCGGCCGTGCGGAAACCGGTTCAGCGCTCGGCGTGATGCCCGGCCTCGACCAGGGCATGGCCGACGCGTTGCGGGAGGTCGCCCCACGGGCGCGGGGCGACCACCGGCACCCCGGCCGCGCGGGCCTGTTCCGCCAGCCACCGTCCGTACAGGACGCTGACCCGCGCCCGATGGCGCTGCTCGCCCTCCTCGGGCTCGCGGGCGAGGTAGTTGGCCACCACCCGCGCCTCGCTGTCCTCGTGGACGACGACACCACGCACCGGGCCCTGCGCGGTCGCCAGTCCCGGGAGGACGTAGTCCCCTTCGAGGATGACCGGGGTGTCGGTGTCCACATGGTTGGCCACCACGGCCTCGACCGCCGGCACGAGGGCCCGCGCGACCTCTATCTGCCGCTCGACCACGGACTCCGGGGCCCAGCCCGCGGCCTCCGGATGCGTACGCCAGTAGTGGACTTCGGGAAGGTGCTCCGGCCGGGTCACGGCGAGAAGCGCCTCCACGACGTCGTCGAGCTCCACGACGGGGACCGCGTAACGCCGCGCGAGGTCACGGGAGACCCGCGTCTTCCCCATCCCCGAGGCGCCCGCGACGAGGAGCACCCGCCAGTCGGGCAGGTTTCGAACGTTCGCATCACTGGCCACGCCGGAACTGTAATCGTCCGCAGCCGGCCCCGCGGAGAGGATGGGTGGGTCACTCCTCCCAGCCACGGGACCCGAACTAGTCGGCAGCCCGTACGGACGCCCAGATGCGGTCCGACAGGACGCGGACCGCCTGGTCCAGGTCGAGTTCCTCCGGGGTGGCGAGCCAGCGGTGGGCCGCGACCGCTACGGGGCCGACGATCAGGACCTCCAGGAGGGGGGCGGGGAGCGGGGCGAGCTCGCCCGAGTCGATCCAGCGCTTCAGGTGGTCGGCGACCCGGGGGAAGTGGTCCGGCTCGACGCCGCGGGCCCGGTCGGCGTCGACGGCCAGGTAGCTGGAGTAGGCGGAGCCGTGCAGGTAGCGGGCCACGGCCGGGTTCTCCTGGATGAAGCGCAGGTACGTCGTCACGAACGCCCGGATCCCGGTACGGGCGGTCCGCGCCCGGCCGACGGCGGTGAGGGCCGCCGTGTACGTCTGCTGGAGGCAGTGACCGTACAGCGCCGCGGCCAGCCCGTCGAAGCTCCCGAAGTGGTGGTACAGGCTGCCGAGGCTGACCCCGCTGGTCTTCGTCACCGCGTTGACGGTGAACCCCGCCTGTCCGGACGTGGCGAACACTTCCAGTGCCGCGGTCAGGAGGCGTTCGACGGTGGCCTCGCCACGGGACTGCTTTGCCATGGAGGGAGTATAGGCAGAGGTGAAGAACTCGAATATTTTTCTAGAAGTAAGTTCTAAAGCTGCGGTCCGCCGGTCCATACTGCGGGCATGAATGACGTGATGATGAAGCTCGTCTCCGCCGCGATCACCGCGGCCCTGGTCGCCCTCGTCGGCTACGCCGGCGTGGCCCGTCGCCGGAGGCAGGTGGCCCGCGCCGAGGCCGCCCGGACCTCGACCGAGGACCCCACCCAGGCGCTGCTGCGGGACGCCGAGGAGGCCGACCGCCAGCGGGACGCGCTGACCGCCCAGGGGCGGCTGGCCGAAGCGCTCCACCCCGCCCGCGACGCAGTCGACCACTGGACCGCCCTCACACAGGCCCGCGTCGGCCGGTTCCAGAACGAACGGCAGACCGCACTGCGCCGTCTGGAAGCGCTGCGCAGCCGCGCCGGTTCGGTCTGAGCGCGGAGGGACCACCCATGGCCATCGCCACCTGGACCGGCCGCAGCCGCGACCCCGCCGTCGTGTCCGCGGACATCGCCCGTGCCCTCACCGCCGAGCTCCGCCTCCCCGCACCGCCGCCCGCCCAGGTCCTCGCGGGCGACAGCGAAGGAGTCCCGGCCGGGAGCCTGCTCCCGCCCCGCGAACGCTTCAGCGGGATGCCTGCCCTGACCGAGTGCTTCGTGTACGTGGACGCCCGGGCGCCCCGACCGTTCGAGCTGCGCGCGTCCGTCCTGACCGGCCGGGCGATCCGGCGCAGCTTCGGGCTCGGCCTGCTCCAGTACGCGGTGCCGCTCACCGTTCCGGTGCCGGGACCCGTCGCCCTCGGCGAACGGCGCCACGGTCGCCCCTCGGCCTTCGAGGGCGACCCGGAGACGGCGCGGCGGCTCGGCGCCGACTCCGAACTCCTCACCCTGGCCGACCACGTGTCCGCCACGGTCGCGGGCCCGGACTCCACCCACCAGTGGAAAGTGGACCGGTTCCTGACCGTCCAGCCGCAGACGGCAGGCGGGCTGCTCCTGGCCCGCACGCTGCACCGTCAGACCGCCGGCGGCTGGACCCTCGGCGCGGAAGCGGTCCTCGCGCTGGCCGCCCGGATCGAGAACGCCCTGATCTAGCGCCGAGCGCGGAGCGCGAGCACGGGGCACGGAGCGCCGAGCACGGAGCGCGCGGCGCCGAGCGCCGTGACGGTGATGTGTCGCGGCGCGCCGCGCTGAGCCGAGCCGCCTTGTCATGGAGTCGGCCGCGAGGGGGCGGGGCGTCGGGGCCGGGACTCCTGTTCCCGGCCCCGACCCGCCTCCGCGTCCACGCCCGTCCGCACCGGTCCCGGTGCTCCCGAATCGGCGCCGTCCGACCTCTTGTCGGGGCGCTTCCGGCTCTCTAATGTGAACCTTCAAATCCCAGGGGTGCCATGCACTGAGCTCTGTGAGGGACATTTTTTGAACGATCAAATTCGAGTGGGGCGAGGTCACGACAGTGATCCCGCCCCGGGTTACCTCGACTACGCCAGGGTCGGCCCGCTCGCACCCGGAGCCGTCGCCGCGCTCGACGACGCCGTCGCCCTGGCCCGCCGATCCGGCCCCGCCGAACTCGACAGGCTCTTCGCGCTCAGTGACGCGGCCCGCGCCTCGGCGGCCCGGCTCCTCGACGCCCGGCCCCACGAGATCGCCCTCGTCCCCTCCACCAGCAACGGCCTCTTCACCGCGGCCGCGGCCCTGCGCGGACCCGGGACGGTGCTCGTGCCCCGGGACGAGTTCCCCGCCAACGTCTACCCGTGGATCCGCTTCGCCGGCCGCGGCGGTCCGGACGTGCGGCTCGTCGAACCGGACGGGCCGCTGCGCATCTCCCCCGACCTCCTGCGACGGCACCTGACCCCCGAGGTGACCGCCCTCACCGTCAGCGCCGTCGACTCGCTCACGGGGCACGTGGCCCCACTCGCCGCGCTGAAGGAGGTGCTCGGGCCGGACCGGCTGCTGATCGTCGACGCGATCCAGGGACTCGGCGCCGTACCCCTCGAAACGGACGCCGCCGACGTCCTCGTCAGCGGAGGCCAGAAGTGGCTGCGGGCCGGCTGGGGAGCCGCGCTGCTGCTGATCCGCGACAGGTGCGCCGAGCGACTGGTTCCCGGGCTCGGCGGCTGGGCCGGGGTCACCGACCCCTTCGCGGCGCGGCACCCGGCGCCGCCCTTGCCCGGGGCCGCCGCGCACCTCGCCACCAACCCGGACTTCCCGGCCGCCGCGGCCCTCGGCGCCGCCATCGACGACCTCCTCGACCGAGGCGGCCCCGCCGCCGTCGGCACCCGGATCCGGACCACCCTCGCCGAGTTGCTCGACCGGGCCCGCGGGGCGGGTGCCGAAGTCCTGCTGGACGGGCTGGGGGAGGGGGAGCGCGCCGGGATCGGCACGTTCCGTCTGCCCGGCCACGACCCCGCCGCGGTCCACCAGGCCCTCGAAGCGGCCGGCGTGATCACCACGCGCCGCGGCGCGTGGATCCGGCTCTCGCCCCACGTCGGTACGTCGTCCACGGCGACGGAACTGTTCGCCGACGCCCTGGACGCCCTGGGCGCCGCGGGTGCCCCGGCCGCACCGGGTGCCGTGGGCGGCCTGGACAGCCGGCACGCCCGGGACGGCACCAGCGCCAGCGCCAGTACCAGCGTCAGCACCAGGTCCATCACCCGCGCCACCGCACACACCAGACCCACCGACAACCCCCGTAGCCAGGAGCCGACATGTCCCACCACCTGAGCCGCCGCCGGATACTCCACCTCGCCACCGCCTCCGCCGCCGGACTCGGTCTGACCGCCTGTGGCGGCGGCGGTTCGGGCGCCGGTGCCGGCGGCGCCGACGGCGACAGCGGTCCGATCACGGTCTGGAGCTGGACCACCGCGGCCGAGGCCCTGCGCGGAGTCGTCCCCTCCTTCGAACGGGACAACCCCGGCATCAAGGTCGACGTCCAGGACCTCGGCAATCCCGCCATCTGGGACAAGATCACCGTCGGCCTCGCCTCGGGCGGCAAGGGACTCGCCGACGTGCTCCACATCGGCGTCGACTACCTGCCCGGCTACATGCAGAAGTTCCCCCGGGGGCTCGCCGACCTGTCCAAGCTCGGCGCCGACCGGCACAAGGACGCCTTCGCCGAAGGGCTGTGGCCGACCGTCGTGGGCAAGGACAAGGCCGTCCACGCCCTCCCCTGGGAGGTGAACCCCCTCGGACTGTTCTACCGGCACGACTACTTCGAGAAGGCCGGTGTGGACCCCGCCTCCCTGACCAGCTGGGACGACCTGATCGCCGCCGGGCCGAAGATCCGCGCCGCCACCGGCGCCCAGCTGCTCGGCCTCGACAAGCCCGGAACCACCCAGGACATGGACTTCTTCCAGAACCTGATGCAGCTCCAGGGCGCCTTCTACTTCGACCACGAGGGCAAGGTCACCCTCGCCTCCCCGGAGGCGATCCAGGCCCTCACCGTCATCAAGCGCCTCAACGACACCGGTCTCCTCGCCGACACCGCCGGCCAGGGCACCTGGAAGCGCCTCGTCGGCCAGGGGAAGCTCGCCACCGCCCCGTACCCCGCCTGGGCCATCGAGTACCTGGCCACCAAGTTCCCCGCGCAGAGCGGCAAGTGGCGCGTCATGCAGCCGCCCGCCGCCGTTCCCGGCGGAGGGCGCAGCGCCATCGTCAACTCCACCTACCTGACCGTCTCCGCCACGAGCAAGCGCCGGAAGGCCGCCTGGCGGTTCGTCGAGTACGCGCTCACCAAGCCGGCCGAGATCAACCGGATGTTCGCCTCCGGCGGCGTCTTCCCCGCCCTGAAGTCCGCCTACGACGACCCGAAGTTCAGCGCACCGCACCCCTTCTACGGCGGCCAGCAGGTGCTGCGCTCCTTCGTCGACTCGCTCCACGCGGGCGCGGACGCGACCAACTTCACCGGCGACTACAGCCGGGCCCTGAAGCTCGCCAGCGACGCCCAGAGCCAGGTCCTGGTGAAGGGCGCCGATCCGGCCGAGGCGCTGAAGGCGGCCGCGAAGCAGCTCGCCCAGCAGACCGGTCGGCAGCAGGCGGCCTGACCATGTCCCTCGCCCCGCCCGGACGCGTCCCCGAACGCGCCCCCGACTCCCGTCCCGCCTCCGGTCCCGGAAGCGGCGACCCCGCCGGTCCCGCGGCAGCCGCCGCTCCCCGCAAGACGCCCGGCCGCGGTGACCCCGGTGCCTCCACGGACCCCGGCTCCCACGCCGCCCACGGCCGCCCCGCCACCCCGGCCCGCCGCCGACTGCTGACCCGCGGCTCCTTCCCGTACCTCCTGATCATGCCCGCCGTCCTGGGCTTCGCCGTCTTCAAGGCGTACCCCATCGCCGCCTCGTTCTGGATCAGCCTCACCACCGGCAGCGGAGACGAGCAGCGGTTCGCCGGGCTCGCCAACTACGAGCGGCTGCTGACGGACCCGCTGTTCTGGACCGCCCTCAAGAACACCGGGCTCATCCTGGTCGTCCAGGTCCCGCTGATGCTCGGTCTCGCCCTGCTCGTCGCCCTCGGCCTCAACTCCACCAAGGTCTGGCTGCGGCCGCTCTGGCGGCTCGGCGTCTTCGTCCCGTCGCTGACCGGGCTGGTCGCCGCCGGCGTGATGTTCTCCGTCATCCTCAACCGGGACGCCGGACTGCTCAACTGGGTGCTCTCGCTCTTCGGCATCGACCCGGTGAACTGGCTCGGCAGCCCCTTCTGGGCCCGCGTCGCCGTCGTCCTCGTCATCACCTGGCACTACACGGGCTACAACGCGGTGATGTACCTCGCCGGACTCCAGGGCATCCCCAAGGAGCTGTACGAGGCCGCCATGGTCGACGGCGCGGGCCCGGTCCGACGCTTCTTCGCCATCACCCTTCCCCAGCTACGGCCGATCCTCCTCCTCACGGTGGTGCTCTCCACCATCGGCACCCTCCAGCTCTTCGACGAGCCGTACGTCCTGACCGGCGGCGGCCCGGACAACTCCACCCTCACCGTCACCATGTACCTCTACGACAACGGCTTCACGTACTTCGACTTCGGCTACGCCTCGGCCCTCGCCTACGCCCTGGCGCTGATCGTCTCCGTCCTCGGCATCATCCAGGTCCGTCTGATGGGAGAGCGCCGGTGACGTCGCGCGGCCCCCTGCTCACCGTGCTGCTCGCGGGCGCCTTCGGGCTCTGCGTCGGCCCGTTCTACTGGCTCGCCATGGCCGCCACCCAGGACGACAAGGACGTGTTCTCCTGGCCGCCGAAACTGCTGCCCGGCGGGCACCTCCTGGACAACCTCCAGGGGCTCCAGGAGTCCATCGGCCTCACCCGCGTCCTCCTCAACACCGTCGTGGTGGCGGGAGTCCAGACCGTCGGAGCCGTCGTCGTGTCCGTCCTGGCCGGCTACGCCTTCGCCAAGTTCGACTTCCGCGGACGCAACCTGTTCTTCGTCCTGCTGCTCAGCACCCTGGTCATCCCCGACACGGTGATGCTCATCCCGATCTTCCAGATGATGATGGAACTGGGTCTGATCGACACCTACCAGTCGGTCATCCTGCCCGGCCTCGTCACCCCGTTCGGCATCTTCCTGATGCGGCAGGCGCTCCGGTCCATGCCCGACGAACTCCTGGACGCGGCCCGCGTCGACGGCGCCGGCGAACTGCGGGTGCTGTGGCGGATCGTCATCCCGGTCAACCGGCCGATCATCGCCGCCCTCGCGCTGTTCGTCTTCCTCGGCGCCTGGAACCAGTTCGTCTGGCCGCTGATCGCGCTGCGCAGCCCGGAGATGTACACGCTCCCCGTGGCCACGGCCACCCTCCAGGGCCTGTCGACCACCAACTACGCCCACGTGCTGCTGGCCAGTGCCCTCGCCGCCATCCCCGTGATGGCCCTCTTCCTGGTCCTGCAGCGCCAGTTCATCTCCGGCCTGCTGGCCGGGGCGACCAAGGAGTGACCCCCGTGACCCCCGTGACCCCCGAACCGGACCCCACCGCCCAGCAGCCCGTCCCGGCCTGGCGCCCGAACGACCGCACCGCAATCCCGTCCGACGGCGGCACGGGGACCCCGGGGAACGCCGGGCTTCCCGAGGTCCCCGAGGGCCCCGAGGACCTCGCCACCCCGCCCCCCGCCGCTGCCGCCGTCGTCCACCGGCGGCTTCCCACCGACCTCGTCCACGCCACCGGAGACCCTCTCACCGTCCACCTCACCGGGTTCGGCGACGACGGCTGGCAGGCGGCCGTCACCCGGGTCGCCGACGGCGTGGTGCTCGTCGAGGTCACTGCGACGGACGCGGTCACCGTCCGGGCCGAGTGGCGCGTCCCCTGTGCCGGAGCCGCCGCGTACTGGACCCCGGACACCAAGGCCGCCCGCTGGCTCCCGCCCTCCTGGATCGCTCCCCGCACCGTCTCGCTCGCCCTGGGCGCCCCCGTCGCCTGCCTGGTCGGGACCGACGACCGTGCCCTGTGCACCGCCGCGGCGGGGGAGACGAGCGCTCCGGTGCGCGTCGGGGCCGGAGTGGTGGAGGAGAGCGGCGAGTTCGCCTTCACGGTCGAGCAGGAACTCACCCCGGACGGGCCCCCGATGCGCGTGCGGATCGACCTCAGCGGCCGGCACTTCGCCGCCACCCTGCGGGCCGTCACCGACTGGTGGGCCGAGGGCACGGAGCACCCCGGCGTCGCCCCCGCCGCACGGCTGCCCGCCTACTCCACCTGGTACAGCCTCCACCAGAACGTCGACACCGCCACCGTCGAACGGCAGGCGGTCCTCGCGGCCGCCGTCGGCTGCGGCAGCGTCATCGTCGACGACGGCTGGCAGACCTCCGACCGTACGCGCGGCTACGGCCACTGCGGCGACTGGGAGCCCAACCCGGAGGCCTTCCCCGACCCCGCGGCCCACGTCACCGAGGTCAGGCGGCTCGGCCTCGCGTACCTCCTCTGGTACGCGCTGCCGTTCATCGGCCGCCACAACGACGCCTGGGACCGCTTCAAGGGCTTGATCCTCCGCGAGGAGACCCACCTGGACGCGGCCGTGCTCGACCCGCGCCATCCCGAGGTCCGCGCGTACCTGATCGACCGCGTCTCCCGCGCCGTGGAGGACTGGGGCATGGACGGCGTGAAGCTGGACTTCATCGACCGCTTCGCCGTCGCCGAGCCCCCGCCCGCGCCGGCCGGCGCCGACCACGCCACCGTCCACGAGGGCGTACGACGCCTGCTCGCCGACCTCGACGCCCGGCTGCGCCGCACGCGGCCCGACGTGATCGTCGAGCACCGGCAGCCGTACGTGAGCCCCGGCCTCTGGCCGTACGCCACCATGGTCCGCGCCACCGACTGCCCGCTCAGCCCCGCCGAGAACCGGCAGCGCACCGTCGACTGCCGGCTCACCGCGGGCCCGCTCGCCGTCCACGCCGACATGATCATGTGGCATGCCGCCGAGACGCCCGAAGGGGTCGCCGTCCACCTGGTCAACGCCCTGTTCTCGGTGCCGCAGATCTCCGTGGACCTCGCCGCCCAGACCCCGGACCAACTCGCCACCGTGCGCTTCTGGCTCGGCGTCTTCCGCCGCTACGCCGACGTGCTCCAGCTCGCGGCCCTGGAACCCGCCCGCCCGGACCTCGGCTACCCCCTGGTCCGCGCCCACGACGACCGCACCACCGTCGTCGCGCGCTACGCGCCGCTGCCCGTCGCCCTCCCGGACCGGGACGACACGGACACCCCGTGGACCCTGCTCGTCGCCAACGCGGACGGCGACCCCACCGTGCTCCTCACCGCCACCCGGCCGGGACGGGCCCTGGCCCTCGTCCAGGACTGCCGTGGTGAGATCCTGTCCGAGACCGTGCTCGAACTCGTCGCCGGGGCGAACCCGGTGACCGTGCCGACCGGCGGCCTGCTCACCCTGACCCGCGAGGACTGAACGACGGGGGGCCGGGGCCCGGCCGAACGCCGCCGCCCCACCCCCCCGTCCGCTCCCTCCCCGCCCCCACAGAGGAACGATGACCGCTCACCAAGTGACCATCGAGGACGTCGCGCGTACGGCGGGAGTCTCCCGCCAGACCGTCTCGAACGCCCTCAACGCCCCCCACCGGCTGCGTGCGACCACGCTCGCCCGGGTCACCGCGGCCATCGAGGAGCTCGGCTACCAGCCCGACCAGTCCGCGCGCAGCCTGCGCACCGGCACCCGCAAGGTCATCGGCTATCCGGCACCCGCCGACAACCCCGCCGACCCCAACCCCCTCATGGGAGGCTTCCTCCAGGCACTGGTCAGCGCCGCCGACGCCGTGGGCCACCGGGTGCTGCTGTTCCGCTGCGACCCCCAGCAGGGCGCCGGGGCGGTCGCCAAGTCCTTCAACGGGCTGATCGCGGCCCGCCAGGTCGACGGCTTCGTCCTCTCCGACGTCGTCCACGACGACCCCCCGGGTCGACGTGCTCGCCGAGGCGGGATTCCCGTTCGTCGCCTTCGGCCGTACGGCTCCCGGGCGCCCGCAGAACTGGGTGGACATCGACTCCGCCGAGGCCACCGCCGGGCTCGTCCACCTCCTGCTCGGCCAGGGCCACCGCCGGATCTGTTACGTGAACTCCGCGGCGAACCTGCCGTGGCTCGCCGACCGCAGGGCCGGCTTCCTCCAGGCCGCGGCCGCCGCCCCGGACGGCGCCTTCGAGGTCGGCGTCCCCGACGACGACCCCGCCGCCCTCTCGCACGCGCTCCAGCGCCTGCTGGTCGGCCCGGACCGCCCGACCGCCCTGGTCTGCGCGAGCGACTGGCTCGCCCTGACCGCCTACCAGGCCGTCCGCGCGGCCGGCCTCACGGTCGGCACGGACGTCGCCGTCACCGGCTTCAACGACATGCCCCTCTGCACCCTCCTCCAGCCCGCCCTCACCAGCATCCGCCTCCCCCTCGCGGGCATCGCCCACGCGCTCGTCGACCGCCTGATCAGCACGGTCGAGGGCACCGCCCCACCGACCACGGGCCTCCTGCTCCCGGCGGACCCGGTGGTACGCGCCAGCACACCGGACCGGTAGGGGCCGGCCGTCGGCACGCGATCCCGCGGCAGCCCGACAGCCGCCCCCTGAGACGCGTCACCCGGAGTGCAGAATGGCCGCGTGCTTCCTCCTCGGCTTCTGTGGTGCGATCCTCGGCCCGTTCCCCGGTTCAACCGTCGGGAACCGGTGACACTGATCCTCCGGGACCCCGGCCTCCACGAGCCGACCGACGGGGACGACTGCACGGTGTTCTCGTACTTCTGCCGGTCGCACGACCGCTTCTACCGGCACGAGGCGTGCGGGGAGGGGCAGCATCTCGTCGTTCTGCACTGTGAGGACCACGGCCCCGAAAGCATGTGGCCGCAGCCGCACATGCTCGCCCTCCCCGAAGGCTTCGATCCTCCGCTCAGCGAGGCGCAGCTCGACCGGGTGCGAGCGGAGTGGGACACACCCTGAGCCAGGGCCCGCCCCGGAGTCGCACACGGGCGGGCTGCCGCCCGCGGGAGCAGGGCGTCAACGCGGTCCGGCGGCCGGGACGAGGTAGGCGGCCCCGGCTGGTGCGTAGCGCATGCGGGACCAGTCGATGCGCCACCCGAGCGGTGCGGCGACTGCGTCGAGGCCGGCCGGGCCGATGCCGCGATAGGTTGCCGCGTACAGAGTGATCGGTTCGCCGGGGTGCGCAGGGTGTGCGGCGATGGCGTTCTGCAGGGCGTAGCCGGCCCGTTCGCGCCACTGCTCCGGTGTGCCGTTCCGTTCGAGCCGGTACTGGCGGCGCGTCAGCAGTATGCCGTCACCACCGTACGGATCCTTCGGCACGCCCTTGGGCCTGCCGCCGATCGGTCCCGAGCCGCCGCCGCCGAGGAGCATCGGGGCGAGGAGCACCGCGAAGCCGACCGGTGCGTAGAGCCACTGCAGGTAGAACTGGCAGCGCAGCCCCCAGGCCGAGCGCGGGGGCAGGGGCCCCCGTCCCGCTTCGCCGACCATTGGTGCTCCCGTTCTCGTATCAGGTCCTCGTCCCCAACCCGGCTCTCCTAGACCCGGTGCAGCCGGTCCAGCCGGACGAGGTCGGTCATGGCCTCGCGCAGGCGGGGGGCGAGGTCGGTCTCGCCCACCTCGTGGTGCGCGACGGGGAAGGAGAGCGCGGGCGGCCTCTGGTCCCAGCTGCCGAACCTGTCCCGGTCGTGGCGGCGTACGAGGACGAGGGCGCCGACCTGACTGTTGAGGACGGAGACCTCGATCTCCGCGAAGGCGTCCGCCGTCCGGCTCGGGTCCTCCAGGTAGTACGTCTGGAGGTAGTCCCGGCGCTGGGCGACGTTCGGGATCCTGTCGTCCGTCAGCCGGGCCTCGACTCGGCTGTACCCCTCGGCGAAGAAGGCGTCCATCACCGCCTCGTGCAGCGGGGGAGCGGCCACGTGCAGGAAGTCGATGTCCTTCACCACGTCGTCGCCGCGGGACCGCACCGTGGTGACCACGGAGAGGTCGACGCCCGTGGACCGGCCGCCGAGCTCGGTGACCGGACACTCCCAGGGGAGCCGTCCGCTGAAGCGGATCCGGTGCTCCCCGCCGGGCGCCACGTCGGCCGCGTTCTCGAAGCCGGCCGGCCGGAGACGGGCTACGTCGACCTCGCGGGAGATGCCTTGCCAGGTCAGGCACTTGGCCGTGACCCGCAGGTCGAAACGGTCGATGGCGAGCCCCGTACCGCCGCCCCGGAGGACGAGCTCGCCCTTCACCCACTCACCGGGCCGGGCGTCGACCGTCGTGATGACGGCGTCGATCTCGGGAGCCTCGGCGCCGTCGGTGACGGTGTTGTCGTGGGCGTCGCCCTTTCCCGCCCCACGACCGAACCCCAAGAGCTTGAGCAGCCCCACCCCGTCCTCCTCCTGCCGCCCGCGTACAGCTTGCCCAAGCCTATTAGGCTCGTGTCCAGGACGAAGGGGGAGGGGGCAGGGCGTTGGCGTTTCGCAAACTGTTCGGGGAGGGTGGCGGCGCGGACGTGCCGGCCGTGGTGGTCGACCCGCCCGAACTCGACACCCGCATCAGCACCCTCACCCTCCGCCCGGGCGCCGAGGTCAGCGGCCGGCTGGTGATCCGGGCGGGAGGCGCGGACCTGCGGGTCTGCGACGTCGTCCTCCAGCCGGTGGCCCGGATCCATCGGCCCGGCGGCGAGCTGATGACCGATCACCTGACGTTCTTCCACACGTCCGTCTTCCGCTTCGACGTCCCGGCCGGCACGGAACGGCAGGTGCCCTTCACCGGCCGGCTGCCCTGGTACGCGCCGTTCACCGACTTCGACGGCCGGGCCCTCGGCGTCGACTTCTCGCTCCGTACGAGAATCGCCCTGAACGACGGCGCCGGCACCGTCCTCACCGACACCGACTTCCTCCACGTCGACCCGCTTCCGGCCGTCGGGGCCGCGCTGGACGCCTTCGGCGAACTCGGTTACCTGGAGCGGTACTCCCACCTGGTGAAGGACCAGATCAAGGACTCGGAGTCGATCTCGGAGGAGTACCAGCCGGTCTTCCTCAGCGACCCCAGCGGCGGCCAGGCGGACTTCCCCGAGCTCGAACTCGCCTTCGACACCAACGCGGTGGGAGCGATCTGCCACCTCCGCGCGTCCGCGCCGGACGTCTTCGCCTGGGACGACAAGCCCGGCACGGTGTGGTTCCCGGTCGCCCACCACGAGGCCGGCACGGCCGACGTGACCGCCCGGGCGGCCCGGGCCCTGGAGGAGCTCGCGGCCTTCTACCGCCGTCACCCGAAGAAGGCCCGCAGGGGAGGAAGGGGCAGCGGCAGGGCGACGCGGAACCCGTGGCCGTACGACAGGAACGCCGCCACCTGAGGCCTGCCCGGTCGGTCGACGCCGTCCCGCCCGCCCCGGTCGGCATGGAGGGGACGTCACCGCGGGCGGGTGCGTCACTCATTGATGTGATCACGCCACCTCTATGTAATTCCGTCAATTCACCGGAGGTCGCTGGACGGGCGTGGCGCGGGCCCGGTTGTCTCTGGTCGATCCGGCGGAGCACGCGGGGACGAGGAGGGGGCGCCATGGCGAGGACGGGACGGCGGCAGGGTCCGGTGCGGGGGGCCACTCCGGCAGCGGACGAACTGGCCGGGTTCTTGAGGGACATCACCGCGCACCTCACGGTGCGGGAACTGGCGGATCGTTTCGGCGGAGGGCGGACCTTGTGGAGCGAGTACCGCTCCGGCGCCCGCGTCACGCCGCTCGGGAAGCTCAACGCCGTCGTCCGCGACCGGTTCCGGGACGCGCGCGGGCGGGCGGCCATGCTGGAGCGGGCCCGGGTGCTGCACGACGCCGTGCTGACCGCCCAGGCCCTCGCCGAATCCGAGGTGACCCCCAGGGAGGCGTTACGGCGCGCCGAAGCCGCGGCGGCCGATGCCGCCGTACTCGTCGAGGTCCTGCTCGCCATCATCCGGCTGCTCCAGAGCCCCTACCTGGCCGCGGGAGGCGGCGAGGGCGGCGAGGGCGGCGAGGGGGGCGAGATGGGCGGGGCCGGTGCGGAGTCCGGTGCGGGTGACGGAGGCGAGGAGGGCACCCGTCCGGATGCGCTTCCCGTGGTGGCCGGTGCCGTGCGGTCCCTGGCCCTCGTGCGGGTGGACGACGCGCTGGTCCGGCTCGCCGCCGTACGGGAGACGCAGGTCGCGGCCTTCCGTCTGGCCGCCGAGATCGAGCCGGCGGTGGTACGCGGGGAGGCGGTCGCCCACCCCGATCACCTGCTGGCCCTCGCCCGGCTCTCGTGCCTCCTGCAGCATCACGGGGACGAGGTGATGGTGCTGCAGTGGCGGGTCAGCGGGCAGGCCCTCGGCCCGTACGCGGGTGAGGTGGTGTCCTGGGCCGCGGCGTCGGCCCGGGAGCTCGAACAGGGCGGGGCTGCCCCGGGTCTGCTCCCCTGGAGCGGCCGCGGCTCGAAGGGCGGCCGGCCGGGTGGGCTGTACGCGGCCGTCGCCGTGTCCCTGGCCCTGGCGTCCGCGGCGGCCGGCGTGGTGATGGCCGGCGGGTTCGTGCCCGTGGCGGACACGGTGGGCGAGACCCCGCCCCGGGTGAACGTCACCGTGCTGATGCCGTCGCCCGGTACGGCGACGCCCGGCGGTCCGGGCGCCGGTTCCTCGTCCCCCGTGACGCCGGGGCCCGGCTCCGCCTCGCCCGGACGACGGGCCGTCACGCCGGGCGTGATCCCGACGGCGACTCCGACACCGACCGCGACCGGCGGCGGGGCCTCGGCGCGCCCGACGGGACCGGCCTCGCCCTCCGCCTCGGCCACCGGAGGGCAGGACGTCCCGGGCCGCACCGCCGCTCCTCCGCTGCCGAACGGTCTGTTCCGGCTGACGGGCATGGCCAGCCGGATGTGCCTGTCCGCGCCGCGGGGGAGCGACATCCCCGCGGCGGGCATGGTGCAGACGACCTGCTCCGCGGACACCGAACAGTTCTGGCGGCTGACGACGGAGCGCGTCGGCCCCCAGGGGACGGTGTACGCGGTACGGAACCGGTTCAGCGGACTGTGCCTCTCGGTGGACGCGGCACGGACGACGGACGACGCGATCGTCACCCAGTACCTGTGCGGCGACGAGGCCGGGCTCTTCCCCGACCAGCTCTGGTCCTTCCGCTACCGCCCGTCCCAACGGGCCTGGCAGCTGGTCAACCGCAACAGCGGCAAGTGCGTCGCGATCCGGCCCGGTGGCAGGGATCTGGAGCAGGCGCTCCAGGCGTCCTGCAAGGACGATCCGTGGATGCTGTGGCGTCCGTGACGTCGGCCCGCGCGTGGGCCGCTTGTCCGCGGACAAGGCGTTGTCCACTCGGACCGGCCTTCCCACCTGCACCGATGGCGAGGGACAGGACAGGACAACCCGGGGTGCTCCCACTCTCGTAGCGCACGGGCCGCTGTCCGTGCCGGCTCGGGGGGCGGTGCGGACA
This sequence comes from Streptomyces showdoensis, assembly GCF_039535475.1. Taxonomy (NCBI): domain Bacteria; kingdom Bacillati; phylum Actinomycetota; class Actinomycetes; order Kitasatosporales; family Streptomycetaceae; genus Streptomyces; species Streptomyces showdoensis. Next base: position 144,528 of record NZ_BAAAXG010000004.1, read on the forward strand.
GCGGCTCGGACGACCAGCGGCACGACGAGGGCGGATCCCCGCTGGGCGCTCCGGCGGCCGCGGGCGATCGCCTGAACCGACCGGAGACGAGGGGGTAAGCATGTCCGCACGTTCCTTCCGCGCAGTCCCATGGCAGCGGCACCGCGACAGAGCACCACAGCCCGTGACACAGCCCGTGACACAGCCCGTGACGCGACCCGTCACCCGGCCCGTCGCGCGGCGCGTGACGTCCGCCGTGATGGCCGGCACGCTGGCGGTGACCTTGCTGGCGGGTTCCGAGACGGCCTTCGCGACACCCGCGAAGCCGCCGCCGCCCGTGGACACGCCCACGGCGGGCGCGCCCGTCCGCGACGTGGCGTCCGCGCGGCTCGCGGCGAAGCTCTGGGGCACCCGCGTGGAGGCCCTGGACGCGCGCACGGAGACGTCCACGACGTGGGCGAACCCCGACGGGACGCTCACCACGGAGACGGCCGCGGGACCGGTTCGGTTCCGCCGCGGCGCCGACTGGGTCGACGTCGACGTGGCGTTCGGCGAACGGGCCGACGGGACGGTCGCCTCCGAGGCGCACCCCCGCGGCCTGACCCTGTCCGGGGCGAAGGGGGCGGCGGCGTCCTCGTTCGCGGCGGCCTCCCGGGCACCGGCGCAGGAGCTGCTGTCGCTGTCCTCGGGCGGCAGGAAGATGTCGCTGAAGTGGAAGGGAGGGCTGCCCGCCCCGGCCGTCGACGGCGCCAAGGCGACGTACCGGAACGTCCTGCCGGACGCGGACCTGGTGGTCGACGCCACCCGCACCGGCTTCGAGCAGTTCCTGGTGCTCAAGAAGCGGCCGTCCGGCACCGCCGCGTTCACCCTCCCGATCAAGGCCCCGGGAGTGACCGCCCGGCAACAGCGCGACAAGTCGGTGCTGTTCACCGACAAGGCGACCGGACGCAAGCTGTCCACCATGCCCGCGCCGCTGATGTGGGACGCCACCGTCGACGCCAAGTCGCTGGAGCACACCCGCAAGGTGCCGGTCGGCCTGAAGGTGGTGCAGTCCGGTGACGACATCGAGCTGCGGCTGACTCCGGACGCCGCGTTCCTGGCCGACCCCGCGACGAAGTACCCGGTCACCGTGGACCCGTCGGACACCGTCCTCTCGGACGTGTTCGACACCTTCGTCCAGCAGGGCGAGACCACCGACGCGTCCGGCTCCACCGACCTGAAGATCGGCTGGCCGGGCGACTACGCCGACCCCGGTCCGAACACCAAGCCCCGGGTGGCGCGCTCCTTCATCACCTGGGACATGGCGCCGATCAAGGACGCGCTGGTCTCCAAGGCGACCCTGTCGCTCTTCAACTACCACTCCTGGGACTGCACCAAGCCCACCTCCTGGGACGTGTGGGACACCGGCACCTCGAACACCGGCAGCGTGTGGACCGCGCAGCCGACCTGGTACGGCAAGTACGGCACCTCGACCGAGACCAAGGGGCAGAACTGCTCCAACGGCGGGTACGTGAACGCCGACGTGACCCCCCTGCTCCAGTACTGGGCCGGGCAGACCACGGTGGCCAGGCAGGGTCTGGGCATCCGGGCCTCCGACGAGGCCGCCACCCTGGGGTGGAAGCGCTTCTACTCCGGCAACGCCGCCGCCACGCAGATCCCCCGGCTGTCCGTGACGTACAACTACCGGCCGAAGACCGGCACCGACCTCCAGGCCGGACCGCCGTTCTTCGCCCAGGACGGCGGCTACCTCGTCAACACGCTGACGCCGAACCTGCGGGACACGTTCAGCGACGCGAACAACGACCAGGTCAACGGCACCTTCCAGATCTTCGACGGCACCGCGGACACACAGATCGGCAACCTGCTCGTCTCCCCGTACGCGCCGAGCGGCCAGCCGGTCTCCGTGACGGTGCCGACCGGGCTGCTGCAGAACGGCAGGACGTACCGGGTCCGCACCCACGCCTACGACGGCACCCACTTCAACCTGGCCTGGTCGGCCTGGAAGACCTTCACCGTCGACACCACGGCCCCGTCCGCGCCCGCGTCGGTGGGCTCGACCGACTATCCGACGAGCGGCTGGGTCAAGGGCATCGGGCAGACCGGCGCCTTCACCGTCACCCCGCCGGCCGCCGACCACCGGTGGATCGAGTGGTCCCTGGACGGCACGGCCTGGACCAAGGTCGCCACCGACGGCACGGCCACCCCGGTCACCCTCCAGGTCACGCCGGACAGGGGCGGCACCAACACCCTCCAGGTCCGCAGCGTCGACAAGGCCGACAACCGGTCCGAACCGGTCCCGTACGTCTTCCACGTCGGCGCGGGCGGCATCAGCTCCGTCGGCGACGGCCAGCGCACCCCGGCCCGCCTCCCGCTCGCCGCGGAGGCCGACGCGTCCAAGTACGACAAGGTCAGCTTCTCCTGGCGCCGCTCCGACGCCGACCCCTGGGCACCGATCCCGCCCGGCCACGTCACCGACGCGGGCCGGCCGCTGACCGCGTGGCCGGTCGCGCTCGCCAACGGCGCGAGCCCGCAGCTGGTGTGGAACGCCACGAGTACCGCCAACCCCGACGGAGCCGTCCAGATCAAGGCCGACTTCACCGGCCCCGGCGGCACCGGCAGCGCGGACGCGCTCCGCGTCGTCGTCGACCGCACCGCCGACGGCGCCGCCGCGACCGGCGTCGGCCCCGGCAGCGTCAACCTGCTGACGGGCAGCTACACCCTCGGCAGCAACGACGCCTCGGCCTTCGACATGACGGTGACCCGCAGCGCGACCTCGCGCACCCCGGACGCCGGCGCGAAGCAGGACGGCCAGGTGCCGATCTTCGGCAAGGAGTGGGTCTCCGGAATCCAGGCGGCCAAGACCAACCCCGACCACACCGCCGTACGCCGCACCTCGGACACCTCCGTCGACCTGGTGAAGAACGACGGGACCACCATCGGATTCACCGCGAACACCGCGGGCACCGGGTGGATCCCCGAGCCCGGGGCGGAACACCTCACCCTGACCGGCACCTTCACCGGCGCGTTCACGCTCACCGACACCTCCGGCTCCGTCACCACCTTCGCCAAGGCCTCCCCGGCCGCGACCGTCTGGACCGTGACCACGTCGCTGGCGAACGGTCTCACCCACTCGACGACCGAGGTCGTCCCCGAGACCGTCACCACATCGGACGGCAAGACCCTCGCCCGGCCGAAGAGGATCATCGCGGCCAGCAGCGCCGTCACCCTCGCCGCCTGCGAGGCGAACCCGGCCACCCGGGGCTGCCGGATCCTGGAGTTCGGCTACGCCGACACCACCACGGCGACCTCGTCGGCCCTCGGCGACTACGCGGGCCAGGTCCGCACGATCCGGCTCTGGGCCACCGCACCCGGAGCCTCCGCCTCGACCGCGACCGACGTGTCCCGCTACGCCTACGACGACGCCGGACGGCTCCGCGAGGTGTGGGACCCGCGCATCAGCCCCGCGCTGAAGACCGCCTACGCCTACGACGCGGCGGGCCGGGTCACCCGGCTCACCCCGGCCGGCCAGCTGCCGTGGACCTTCGCCTACGGGCAGGCCGGCGGGTCGGCGGCGGCCGGCGACGGCATGCTGCTGTCGGTGTCCCGCCCGACGCTCGCCGCGGGCAGCGCCGACCAGACCAACGGCACCGCGACCACCACGCTCGTCTACGGCGTCCCGGTCAGCGGCGCCTCCGCCCCGCAGAACCTCGGCGCCGCGGCAGCCGCCGCCTGGGGCCAGACCGACCTCGCCACCGACGCCACGGCGCTCTTCCCGGCCGACCAGACCCCCGCCTCGAACAACGGCACACAGCTCGGAGCCGGAGCGTACGGACGCGCGACGATCACCTACCTCGACGCCTCCGGCCGCCCGGTGAACACCGCCAGGCCCGGCGGCGGCATCACCACCACCGAGTACGACCGCACGGGCCACTCCGTACGGGAACTGACCGCCGGCAACCGCGAACTGGCCCTCGGCGGCACCCCCGCCGCCACGGCCACGCTCAACGGCCTCGGCATCAGCGCGCTGTCCACCGCGGAACGGGCGCTGCAGCTGTCGACACAGCGCCGGTACGGCCCGCAGGGCACCCGCGAACTGGAGGTCCGCGGACCGCTGCACATGGTCACCCTGGCCGCCGACCTCGTCGACGGATCCGCCACCGTGGCGGCGGCGGGCACCGCGATCGCGGCCAGGACCCGCACCGCCAACGAGTTCGACACCGGCCGCCCGACCGACGGCAGCGCGGTGTCCCGCGACGAGATCACCAGGACCACCGTCGGCGCCCAGCCGCGCGTGAACACCGCGCTCCTCGCGGACGCACGCGTGACCGCCACCGGCTACGACTGGACCAAGGGCCTGGCCACCAGCACCACCCAGGACCCCGGCGGCCTCAACCTCACCAAGACCACCGCCTACGACGCCCAGGGCCGCGTCACCAGGACCACCCTGCCCGCCTCCAACGGCACCGACGCCGGCGCCACCGTCACCACGTACTACACCGGCGACGGCACCGGCCCCTGCGGCGGCAAGCCGGAATGGGCCGACCTGGTCTGCGCCGTCGGACCCGCCGGGAACATCACCGGCGGAGGCGCCAACCCCGCCCAGACGGCCACCAAGACCAGCGAGTACGGGCTCTTCGGCCAGACCACCAAGGTGACGGAGACCGCCAACGGCGTCACCCGCACCACGACCACCGACCACGACGCGGCCGCCCGGCCCACCGCCGTCACCGTCACCGGCGGCCTCGGCACCGCCACCCCGGCCACCACCACCGGCTACGACCCGGCGACCGGCCTGCCCACCACCACCGGCTCGCCGACCGCCGGCACGATCACCAAGGCCTACGACAAGCTCGGCCGCCCGATCTCCTACACGGACGCCGACGGCGGCGTGACCACCACCCAGTACGACGCGCTCAACCGGCCCGCCAAGGTCACCGACACGGCGCCGTCCACCACCACCTACACCTACGACACCGCGATCGACCCGCGCGGCCTGGTCACCTCGACCGCCGACTCGGCGGCCGGCACCTTCACCGCCCGCTACGACACCGACGGCGCCCCCGTCAGCGGCGGCCTGCCCGGCGGTTACACCATGCGGCAGACCAAGGACACCGCCGGAAACCTCACCGCGCGCACCTACACCCGGGACGCCGACGACGTCACCGTCATGAACGACACCGTCGCCGTCACCGCGCACGGCGAGTGGGCCGTCCACACCGGCACCCCCGGCCAGGCGTCCAACCAGGCCTACTCCTACGACGCGATCGGCCGCCTCACCCAGGTCGCCGACTCCGCGAACGGGGTGTGCACGACCCGCACGTACACCTTCGACAAGAACACCAACCGCACGGCCCAGGCGACCGCCAAGGCCGCCCCCGGCGCCGCCTGCTCGACCGCTGGCGCGACCACCGCAGGCCACACCTACGACACCGCGGACCGGCTCACCGACGCCGGATACGTCTACGACGCCCTCGGCCGCACGACCGCGCAGCCCGGCGCCACCACCGCGTACTTCTCCAACGACCTCGTCCAGCAGCAGACCGCCGGGAACAGCCGGCAGACCTGGACCCTGGACGCGGCACTGCGCTTCCGCGGCTGGACCACCGAGACCGGCAACGCCGGCACCTGGTCCCAGACCGCGAGCAAGCTCAACCACTACGGAGCCGACGGCGACAACCCGCGCTGGATCGTCGAGAACACCGCCACCGGCGGCACCAGCCGCCAGGTGACGGCCCCCACCGGGAACCTCGCCGCGGTCACCACCAGCACCGGAGCCGTCGTCCTCGAACTCACCGGCCTGCACGGCGACGTCAACGTCACCCTGCCCCTCAACTCCTCCCAGGCCCCCCAGGCCCTGGACTACGACGAGTACGGCAACCCCAAGACCGCCGGCACGGACCGCTACGGCTGGCTCGGCGGCCACCAGCGCTCCTCCGAGACCCCGACCCGCAGCATCCTCATGGGCGTCCGGGTCTACAACCCGGCCACCGGCCGCTTCCAGAGCACCGACCCGGTCCGCTACGGCAGCGCCAACGCCTACGACTACGCGGACCAGAACCCCGTCACCAACCAGGACCTGACGGGCCTGTGGCGGGTGCAGCTGTGCTGCGGCAACTGGTACAGCATCGGCATCCGCTGGGACCGCGACTTCACCTTCGCCATCATGCTGAGCACCCTCTCCACGTACTGGGTCAGGTTCCTGATCCCGCCGCCGTGGGGCTGGATCGTCGCGGGCGCCATCTACGCGGGAGCGTGGAACGCCCGCCAGGCGATCAACAAGCGCAAGTGCGCCTACAGCAGGGTCTACGCGTCCGGCTGGGTCGCCTGGGGCAACACCCCCTGCTTCTGACACCCGGCCGGCCCGACCCGGCACCACCGGACGGCTGAACCACCGTGCGGCCCGCTCGGCGACGAGCGGGCCGCACCGCGTTCACGGGAGCACGAGGGTCGCCACGGCGCCCGGTGGTGTGGTGGCGTTCGTCAGGGTGAGGTGGGCGCCGAGGACGTCGGTCTGGCCGAGGGCGATGGTGAGGCCGAGGCCGTGGCCGCGACCGCGCTCCGTCGTCCCGGTGCGGAAGCGCTGCGGCCCGTGGGCCAGGAGTTCCGCCGGGAAGCCCGGTCCGTGGTCGCGCACCTCGATCGTCGTCCCGTGGACCGTCACCTCCACCGGCGCCGCCCCGTGGCGGTGCGCGTTGAGGACCAGGTTGGTGACGATCCGGTCGAGCCGCCGGGGGTCGGTCGCGGCGACCGGATGCCCCGCGACCGAGATCCGCGTCTCCAGGCCCGTACGCCGCACCGACTCCGTCACCAGCTCGCCGAGCGGCACCGGCCGCAGGTCGGCCTCCTCGGTGCCCGCGTCCAGGCGGGAGATCTCCAGGAGGTCGTCCACCAGGCCGTGCAGCACCCGCACCCGGTCGCGCACCAGGTCGGTGGCCTCGCCCTCCGGGAGGAGGGACGCGGAGGTGACCAGCCCGGTGAGCGGCGTGCGCAGCTCGTGGGCCACGTCGGCGGTGAACCGCTGCTCGTCGCGCAGCCGGTCCCGCAGCGCGTCCGCCATGAGGTCGACCGCCGAGGCGATCTCGCCGATCTCGTCGTGTCGGCCGCTGCGGGTCCTGGCGTCCAGGTCGCCCTGTTTGATGCGTCGGGCGGTCCCGGCCACGCGGCGCAGTCGGCGCAGGACCAGTTCGGCGGCGAGCAGGGTGAGCGGGACGACGACCGCGAGCGTGGCCACGGCCGCGTACCGGATGTGCCGGTCGAGGGCCTCGATGCTGCGCTGCTCGGCCCCCATGTGCAGGTTGGTGGCCACCACCTCGCCGTCGACGCGCTGCGCCGCCCACATCCAGGGCCCCTGGCGCGACTCCGTGTCGTACCAGGTCACGGGCGTGCCCGCGGGCCCCTGGGAGACCAGCTCCCGCAGACGGTCCGGCAGGACGTCGCCCGTGAGGTAGCCGGGACCCGTCACCGGGTCGGAGGGGGGCCGCGTGCCCCTGAACTCGGACACGGCCGTGTCCAGCTCGCGCAGCACGTAGCCGGCGCTGATGTGCCGGGAGCGGTCCACCGTGGTGCGGTGGACCAGGACGCCGATGCCGACCGCCATCGCGCAGGCCGCGACCGCGACCACGGCCGCGATCCGCCACCGCAGGGAGCGCGGATCGGTCAGCCGGCGCAGCGCGCCGCGCCCACCGCCGTCCTCGGCGGCGGCACGGTCCGTACGGGTGCCCGGGGCCGGGCCGTTCGTCCCGGCCACGTCAGCGCCGGAACCGGTAGCCGAAACCGCGCACGGTCTCGATGTGGTCGGCCCCGATCTTCTTGCGGAGCCGCTGCACCGCCAGGTCGACGACCCGGATGTCGCCGTCCCAGCCGTAGTCCCACACCTCGCGCAGCAGCGTCTGCCGCGGGAGCGCGATGCCCGGCGACGCCACGAACTCCAGGAGCAGCCGCAGTTCGGTGGGGGTGAGCGCGACCGGCCGGCCGTCGACCCGGACCTCCAGGCCACGGGTGTCGACGGTGAGGTCCCGGAAGGAGAGCACCCCGGGGTCGGCCGCCGGCTCTCCGGAGCCGGAACCGTCGGGGGCCGAGAAGGCGGCCCGCCGCAGCAGGGTGCGGATCCGCGCCACCAGGACCCCGGTGTCCACGGGCTTCACGACGTAGTCGTCGGCGCCCGCCTCCAGGCCCGCCACCACGTTCAGGGCGTCACCGAGGGCCGACATCATCAGCACGGGCGCCTGGCTGGTCTCGCGGATCCGCCGGCACAGCCCGATCCCGTCCAGGTGCGGCAGCATCACGTCGAGCAGCAGCAGGTCGTAGCGCCCCTCCCGGAACATCTCCAGGCCTGTCAGCCCGTCGGGGGCCCCGGACACCCGGTAGCCGTACCGGCCGAGGGCCAGGGCGACGGACCTGCGGATCGTCTCGTCGTCCTCGACCAGCAGCACGTGCACCTCGGCGCCGTCGTCCTGCGCGGTCGCGCCGCTGTCGTGCTCTCGCATCACGTCACCCGGGAGTCGTACGGAAGGGGAAAGGGCCATGACATCACAGCTCGGAGCGGTGCCCCCGGTCCGGCCGCTCACCAGCGGAGTGAGGCGGCGACGGGCAGGTGGTCGCTGCCGGTGCGGGGCAGCGTCCAGGCGGCGACCGGTGTGACGCCGCGCACCAGGACGTGGTCGATCCGGGCCACCGGGAAGGCGGCAGGCCAGCTGAAGCCGAAGCCGTCACCGGCCTCCGCCTGCGCCGAACGCAGCCGCAGCCCCTCGGTCACCGGCCGCAGCGCCCGGTCCTCGGCGGTTCCGTTGAGGTCGCCCACCAGGACGACCCGCGGCAGGCGTTCCGCCCGCACGGCCTCGGCCAGCCTGCCCGCCGCCTCGTTCCGCCGGGCCGTGGTGAAGCCCGCCGTCGGGTGCACCCGCACCGAGGCGAGGTGCGCCACGTACACGGCGACCGGCCCCTTCGGGGTGTCGGCGACGGCCCGCAGGGCTCGGGTCCACGGCATGATCGGGAGCGGCTCCACCTCCCGCAGCGGGTACCTGCTCCACAGCCCGACCGTCCCGATCGTCGCGTGGTGCGGATACGAGCCGGCCAGCGCGCGCTCGTACGCGGGCGCCGTGGCGGGCGACAGTTCCTCCAGGGCGAGCAGGGCCGCGCCCGAGGCCGCCAGGTCACGGGCGGTACCGGCGGGGTCGGGGTTCTCGGCCCCGACGTTCTGGGACACCACCGTGAGGTCCCCGCCCGGCGACCGCCCGTCCACGAGGGCGCCGCCGAACGAGGCGCCCCACACGGCGGCCGCGAGCAGGACGGCCACCGCCGCGGCGGCGCTCCGCCGCACGGCCGCGAGGGCCGCGCCCACGGGGACGCTCAGGCCCAGCCAGGGCAGGAAGGTCTCCAGGAGGCTCCCGGGATTCCCGAACCCGTTCGGTACGCCGGCGTGCGCCACCATCAGCAGCGCCGTGACGCCCACCCCGGCGGCGACCAGCCGTCCCCGGCGCCACCGGCCGCGCCCTGACCGCGGCGCGCCCGTCCCCGGCGGTCCCGCTCCGTCCCCGACGGCGGCCGGTTCTTCCTCCGTGCGTGCGACGACGGTGCTCACGACCGTACCTCCGCCAGGGCCGAGGGGAGGTCCCGCCGCAGCGCGTCGACGAGGCGGCCGCTGCGCTCCAGGGCCGCCCGCAGCCCCTCGGCGGGCGAGGTGTGGGCCCGCTGGCCGAGGACGACCCCGAGCACCAGGTGCCGGGCGGCACCCGAACCCACCTCCGCGGCCCACATGAGGTTGCCGCCCGCGGGCGTGCTCGACCCGGTCTTCAGGCCGATCACGCCGGGCTCGTCCAGGAGCCGGTTGGTGTTGGCGAGGGGGCCGGGATGGCCGGGCACCGTCGTCTCGCGCATCGCGACCACCTCCCGGAGGACCGGCTGCTCCATGGCGCGGCGGGCGAGGGTGAGCTGGTCCTCCGCGGTGCTGCGCGTGGTGGCCTCGAGCCCGCTGGCGCCGGTGTACCGGGTGCGGGTCATGCCGAGCGAGGCGGCGGTCCGGTTCATCCTCGCCACGAACGCCTCCTCGCTCCCCGCGTCCCAGCGGGCCAGCAGCCGGGCGACGTTGTTGCCGGAGGGCAGCAGGAGCAGTTCCAGCAGCTTGCGCTGGGTGAGGCGCTGGCCCTGCCGCACCGGGGCGGCGGACTCGGAGAGCGAGTGGGACTCCTGCGCGGCGGTCTCGTCGACCGTGATCTCCGGCCCGTCCTCGCCGGCCCGGAGCGGATGGTCGCGGAGGATCTGGTACGCGGTCATCACCTTGGCGACGCTCGCGATCGGCACCGGCTCCCGCCCGCCGCTGACGCCGAGGCTGCCGACTCCCTCGACCGCGACGCTCGCCTGGCCCTCCTCGGGCCACGGCAGGTCGAGCCGGGCCCGCAGCGCCGCCTGGGGCGAGGCCTGGGCGGTGGGGCGGCCGGCACCCGGACCGGATCCGTCCGAGAGCCCGATCCAGCCGCCGGCGCCCGCCACGAGGACGGCGGCTGCCGAGGCCCACACGGCCCGCCTCCCGATGCCGCGAACCCTGTCCGCCTCGGCCGTCCGACCGCCGGAACGCGTCCCACGCGTGTCCATCGCCGTTCCCTCCCGTTGCTCGGTGCGTACGCGATCACCGCGTACGCACCGAAGCCTGGAAGGCGCGCGCGTCCGGAACGTCAGGGCCGTGCGTCCGCGAGCGCGCGGATGTGTGTCAGCCGTGTATCGACGGGGCGGCGTCGGGTCAGAGGTGGGCGTCCACGAATTCCCGCAGCTCGGTGCTGCTCATCGGCCCCGTGCCGTGGGCCACCGCCTCCGCGTCCTTCAGCAGGACGTAGGACGGTGCTCCGGTCACCCCGTACCGTCGGGTCGTCTCCGGACAGCGCGTGATGTCGGTGCGGACGGCCGTCAGGCGGCCCGCGTACGCGTCCGCGAGGCCGCCCACGACCAGGTCCATCGCCCGGCAGGGCTCGATGGCCTTGGGCCAGGTCCCGATGAAGTACGCGAGGACCGGCACGTCGCTCACCCTGAGGATGAACGCGAACTCCGCGTCCTCACGCGGCTGATGCACCCGCTGTGCCATACGAGCTCCTGACCTCGCGTTCCGTCGTTGCGCCCCCATCTTCCCCCGCGCCCGTCGGCCGCCTCGCACCCCGCCCGACCCCGCCCGCCCGGACGTCAACTCGGCACCCTCCAATTCACCCCCTCGCGTGGCGCATGCTCGTCAAGCGGCGGTGGCATCCGGTCAGCACGGGCGGTGTCCGAGGGGACGGTGTGACCAGGGCGAGGTGAGGGGCGCGTTGGAGGGCAGGGGAGTGAGCGGCAGGGCCGTGGCGCCGGGTGGCGGCGGGCGCAAACCTCCAGGTAGGCGGTGGCCGGGACTCCCCGGCCGCGACTGTACGTGACCCCGCGGCGGGCGCTGAGCTACGGAGCGTTCCCGCTCCGCCCTCGACCGACAGGAGACGTCAGCATGAGCACACCTCCCCCCGTCCCGTTGCGGGTCGCCCTCGTCAACGGCAGCTTCGAGGAACCGTCCGTCACCGACATGGCGTTCCTGCCGGACGCCTCCCAGACGCAGGCCCCGCGGCACGTCCCGGGCTGGCTCACCACCGCCACCGACCACATGATCGAGTTATGGCACTCCGGCTTCAACGGCGTGCCGTCGGCGGACGGCGAGCAGTTCGCCGAGCTCAACGCCAACCAGGTCTCGACCCTCTACCAGGACCTGCCGACCACCCCCGGCACCAAGCTGTACTGGCGGCTCTACCACCGCGGCCGGCAGGGGCAGGACACCATGGCCCTGGACATCGGGGCCCCGGGCGGCGTGATCGAGCAGCGCACGTTCACCGACGGCAACACGGCGTGGGGCTACTACACCGGGACCTACACCGTCCCGGCCGGGCAGACCACCACCCGCTTCGCCTTCCGCTCCGTCTCGGCGGCCGGCGGCAACCGGGGGATCGGCAACTTCCTCGACGGGATCTTCTTCGGCACCGCGCCGCACGTGGTGCTCACCAAGACGGCGGTCCCGGTGGGCCCGTTGGACGTCGGTGACGTCGTCACGTACCGGATCACCGCGAAGAACGAGGGCGGCGGGGCCGCCGAGCGGCTCACCCTGACCGACGTGCTCCCCGCCGGGACCACGTACGTGCCCGGTTCCCTGCGCGTCATCTCCGGTCCGAACAGCGGGGCGAAGACCGACCGGGCAGGGGACGACCAGGCCTCCTACGACGCCGCCGCGAACGCGGTGGTCTTCCGGCTGGGCAGCGACGCCTCCGCGACCCAGGGCGGGAGCCTGGCCAACACGGCGGCCCTGCCGGGCGGCACGACCGTCGAGTACCGGGTCGTGCTCGGCCTGGAGACCGCCGGGACGCACGTCAGCAACACGGCCACCGCGGCCTACGAGAACCGGCTCGGCCCCACGCCCGAGTCGCTGACGGCCACGTCCGACGAGGCCGTCACCGAGGTCCGGCCGGCGGCCGACCTGGACGTGACGAAGGCGGCCGACTCCACCACCGTGACCGTGGGCCAGACGGTGTCCTACCGCGTGACCGTCCACAACGCCGGACCCAGCCCGGCGACCGGGGTCACCGTGACCGACCGGCTCCCGGACGGCCTCGTGTTCCTCTCCGCGGACGCGTCCCGCGGCGCCTACGACCCCGCGACCGGGCGGTGGGCCGTCGGCGATCTGGCCGTCGGGGCCCGCGCGACGCTCACCCTGCGCGCGAAGGCGACCACGACCGGCCTGATCACCAACACCGCCACCGTCACGGCCGTCGAGAAGGACCCCGACCCGACCGACAACACCGACTCGGTGAGCGTCTGCGTCGAACCGGCACCGGCCTGCTGCGACCCCTGCACCCCCCGCGCCTAGCGAGCCTGGAGACCTGACCGGACCGACCTGACGAACTCCGTCACACCACGAGTACGGGGGGCGACTGAGCGCTACGGTGTAGCCGTACCGCCGAACCGATCGGCAGTGCTGCTCCTGGACCCCCGGCTCCCCCGTGCCGGGGGGTCCACCCCTGTCCGGGGGCGGCCGGCGGCGCGCGAAGTCCGGTTGTCGACGCGCGCGAAGGCCCTCCCACGGCCCTCACCGTGGCCTGCGACGGCGGCTCCTTCTCGGTCGGCGTCGACGCCTCCTCGGAGGGTGTCCGCCGGGCCCTGACGGTGACCCAGCTCTGGTAGCCCCCGGGCCGCCGCTCAGGCGAGGTGGTCGGCGACGAGCTCGGCGAACTCCTCGGGCGTCAGCACCTCGACGCCGAGCTTCTGCGCGGCGGCCGCCTTCGAGCTCGGCTTGCCGGACGGGGAGGGGGCGGCGACGAGGTAGGAGGTCTTGGCGTTGACGCCGCTGCCGGCCCGGCCGCCGGCGCGTTCGATCAGCTCGTTCATCTGCGTCCGGCCGAGACCGTCGAGGCGCCCGGTCATCTTGCCGGTGACCACCACGGTCCGGCCCGCCAGCGGCCCTCCGCCGTCGGCCGCCGTGTCGGCGGCGGGCTGCCGGGGCTCGCTCATGTTCACCCCGGCGGCGATCAGCTTGTCGACGACCGGGGCGAGCGCGGCGAGTTCCGCGACGACGACGGGAGCCTTCTCCGAACCGATGCCCTCGACGGCCTGCAGGTCCTCCACGGACGCGGCGCGGACGGCGTCCATGGTCCCGAAGTGCGCGGCGATCCGCCGGGACATGCTGCGGCCCGTGCCCGGGATGCCGAGCGCGCAGAAGACGCGGCTGAGCGGGCGCGACCGGGCGAGTCCGAGCTGCTCGGCGAGCTTCGCGCCGCGCTTCTCGCTGCCGGAGGCTTCCGTCAGCTGCTCCTCGGTCAGGGTGAACAGGTCCGCCACGTCACCCACGAGACCGGAGTCGATGAGGGCCTTGACGTAGGTCTTGCCCAGGCCGTCGATGTCGAGGATGTCGCGCCCGGCGGCGTACTCGATCAGCGGGGCGAGCGCGCACGCGGTGCCCTTGGCGCAGCGCCACCGCTCCTGGCTCGTGTCGATCCCGCTGCCGCAGTTCGGGCACGCCCGGGGGAGCGGGACCGGGACGGCGCCCGCGGGGCGGAGTTCGACGACCGGGGCCTGGACGCGGGGGATGATGTCGCCGGCCTTGTAGACGGTGACGGTGTCGCCGAGGTGGAGGCCGCGGCGGGCGATGTCGGCCGGGTTGTGCAGCGTGGCCCGGGAGACGGTGGAGCCGTCGATCTCGACCGGAGTGAGCACGGCGGTCGGGGCGAGGACGCCGGTGCGGCCGACCTCCCACACCACGTCCTCGAGCACCGTCTGCCGCTCGACGGCGGCCAGCTTGTACGCGATGGCCCAGTGCGGGAAGCGGCTGCCGAAGCCCGCCGCCTCCTGTTCGGCGGCGCTGTTGGCCTTGATGACGACGCCGTCGATGCCGAACGGGAGCCCGGCGCGGATCGCGGCGATCGCGTCCACCTTCGTCTGCGCCTCGGCGATCGTGCCGACCACGTGCAGTCCGGCCGGGGTCGCGGCGGTGGTCCGCACACCGGCGCCGGCGACCGCGGCCAGCACCTCGGCGTGCGTCCCCGATGCGGGCAGGAACGTTTCACCGTCCAGGTCGACCGCACCGTACGCCCAGAACGTCATCTCCAGCCGGTACGGCCGGTCCTTCGCCCGCAGCGTGCCGGCCGCCCCGTTGCGCGGGTTGGCGAAGGGGGCGCCGCCGTGCGCGGTGCGCACCTCGTTCGCGGTCTCGAACTGCTCCTGGGTGAACAGGACCTCGCCGCGGGCCTCGAACGTGACCGGCGCGGCGAGCCGCTCGGGCAGCCCGACGATGGAGCCGATGACGTGGCTGACGTCCTCGCCGTGGGTGCCGTCGCCGCGGGTGACGATCTGTACGAGACGCCCGTCCCGGTAGCGCGCGGCGACGGCGGCGCCGTCCAGTTTCGGCTCGACCGTGAACCCGCCCTCGGCCTCGCGCCCGAGCCGTCGCCGCAGCGACGCCTCCCACCCGGTCAGCTCCTCGGGGCTGAACACGTTGTCGAGACTGAGCAGTCGGGAGGTGTGCGGGACGTCGCCCGCGGGCGCCGCGCCGTCCGCGACGAGCCCGGTCGGCGACCCGGCCGACTCGCTCGGGTGCGCGGCCTCCCACTCCAGTACGGCGCGGCGCAGGGCGTCGAACGAGGCGTCGTCCAGCGGGCTGTTCGCGCCGCCGTAGTAGGCGCGCGAGGCCTCGCGGAGCCGGTCGAGCGCGGCCTCGTAGTCGGCGCGGGTGGACAGGGCGGGGCACGCCTCAAGGGCGGGAGTCGCGGTCATGGAGGAATCATGGCGTGAGGGTCTGACAACGGCCGGTCGCGAGGTGTGCCCCCATGCGGCACCGGGTAGCCGGGTGGTGGTCCGGTGCGGGCGATCCGCCCGGCCGGCGGGCGAGGGGGAGGGTTCCGTTGTCGGCTCGTGACAGGTCCTTCAGAAGTCTGCTGGAGGGCGGGGAGATCGTTCTGGCGCCGGGGGCCGCCGACGCCGTCACCGCGCGGCTCGTGGAGGCGGCGGGCTTTCCCGCGGTGTACATGACGGGGTTCGGTGCGACGGCCGGCCGGCTGGGGATGCCCGACATCGGTCTGCTCAGCCAGACGGAGATGACCGAGCACGCCCGGAACATGACGCGTGCGGTGTCGATCCCGGTCATCGCGGACGCCGACACCGGGTACGGCGGCCCGAGCAACATCGACCGCACCGTGCGCGAATACGTCCAGGCCGGGGTCGCGGCGATCCACCTGGAGGACCAGGCCATGCCCAAGCGCTGCGGACAGCGCGGCGGGGTGCGCCTGGTGGACGCGGACAGCGGGGTCAAGCGCGTCCGGTGCGCCGTGGAGGCGCGCGGATCGGCCGACCTGCTGGTGATCGGGCGCACCGACGCGCTGCCCGTGGAGGGCGTCGCGGAAGCGGTCCGGCGGGCCCGGCTGTACCAGGACGCGGGCGCGGACCTGGTGTTCGTCGACGGGATCAGGAGGATCAAGGACCTGGAGGCGGTGGCCGCGGCGGTCGACGGACCCAAGGTGGTGTCCATCGTGGACGGGAACGAGACCACCGCCCTGACCGCCTCGGACCTCCAGGAGCTCGGCTTCTCCGTGGCCTTCTACGCGCTGACCGCCCTGTTCACCGCCACCCGCGCCGTCGCCGACGCCCTGGCCCACCTCCGGGCGGCCGGCACCCCGGCGGGCGGGCCGCCGCAGCACAGCTACGAGGAGTTCTCGCGGATCGTCGGCATGGACGTGCACCAGGACCTCGACGAGCGCTTCGGCGACTGACGCCCACGGGGTGCCCGGGCGGCGTGGCGCCGCGGGGGTTCAGCGCCTGCGGCCGCCGCGCAGTTCCAGCCGGTCCCCTTCGAACCGGGTGCGGAAGTGGCGGTCGTGCGAGACCGCGACCACCGCTCCCGGGTACGTCGTGAGCGCGGCCCGGAGCTCCTCGGCCAGGTCGAGCGTGATGTGGTTGGTCGGCTCGTCGAGGACGAGGAGGTCGGCGGGCCGGGTGACCAGGCGGGCGATCTGCAGCCGTCGTTGCTGGCCCGCGGACAGGGCGGCGACCGGGACGTGCAGGTCCTCCTCGCGGAACAGGCCCAGGGCCAGGAGCAGGTCGGTGTACGCGTCCGGCGGGCCGGGCCGTCCGGCGGCGAACGCGGCGAGCAGCGGCAGGTGCGTGGCGTGCGCGGGCAGTTCCTGCGCGAGGTGGCCGATCCGGGCGGGGCGGCGCACCGTACCCGCGTCCGGCTCCAGTTCGCCCGCCAGGACGCGCAGGAGCGTCGTCTTGCCCGCGCCGTTCCCGCCCGTGACCAGCAGCCGCTGCCCGGGCGCGATCGCGAGGAGCCCGTCCAGGTGCAGCCGTCCGCCGACCCGTACGCCGTCGAGTTCGGCGAGGGGGCCGTCCGCCTCCGGTTCGCCCGCCACCCGCACCGCCGCGGTGAAGCGGAGCGGTGGCGCGGGCTCCGCCACCGGGTCGCGGCGCAGCTGGGCCAGACGCTCGCGGGCCGTGCGGACCTGCCCGCCCAGCTTCGCCTCGCTGGAGCGGCGGAACTTGCCGAAACCCTGCTTCGGATCGCGCCCGGTGGCGGCGTGCCGTCTTCCCGCGGCTTCGAGGAGCTCCTCCGTACGGGCGACCTCCTCGGTCCACTCCGCGTACCGCTGTTCGGCGCGGCGCCGGGCGGCGGCCTTCGCGGCGCGGTAGCCGGCCCAGCCGTCGCCGTGGCGGTGCACCGTGCGCGCGTCCCGGTCGACCTCGAGGATCGTGGTGGCGACGCGCTCCAGGAACGCGCGGTCGTGGGTGACCGCGACGACGGTGCCGCGGTGGGCGCGCAGGTGCTCCTCGAGCCAGCGCACGGCCGTCGCGTCGAGGTGGTTCGTGGGTTCGTCGAGGAGCAGCAGTTCGGGGGCGGCGGCCAGGACGCAGGCGAGCGCGAGGCGCGACTGCTCGCCGCCGGAGAGCGAGCCGAGCACCCGCTCGCGGGTGATCCCCGCGAGCCCGAGGCCGTGCAGAGCGGCGTCGACGCGGGCGTCCGCCTCGTATCCGCCGCGTTCCTCGTAGGCGAGCAGCAGCTCTCCGTAGGCGGCGAGTTCGGCTTCGGTCGCCTCGGCCAGACGCTCCTCGGCCGCACGCAGCCGGCGCTCCATGGCCCGCAGCTCGGCGAGCGCGAGGTCGACGGCGTCCCGCACGGTGCGGTCCGGGGCGAGGGTGAGGTTCTGGGGGAGGTGGCCGGTGCCTCCGGGGAAGTGGACGGTGATCTGTCCGGCATCGGGCGCCTCGGCCGCGGCGAGCAGCCGCAGCAGGGTGGACTTGCCGGAGCCGTTCTCGCCGATGACGGCGGCCCTCTCGCCCGGGCGGACGGTGAAGGAGACCTGGTCGAGGAGGGTCCGGGTGCCGTAGGACTTGGTGACGTCCTTGACCGACAGCTGTTGCACGGCGGGGCGGGCGGCGGCGGGCAGGGTGGGACGGGCGCGGTCGCGCATATGGAGTTCCTGGCGTACGAAGGGTCGACGGGCAGCGCAGACGGCTGGAGCAGCCGTGCCCGGACTCAGACGAAGAAGAGGAAAGCCATGCCGCCACCATAGCAAGACGCGGCGTCTCGCGGGCGATGCTCGCGCGTGTTCACGGCATTCGGCCGATGGCCGAAAACAAACTTTTGGAAAACTTGTGCGGCATCGAGGGCTGGTGGCCGGTCGTCGTGGCCCTGCCCCCATGGTGCGGTCGAAGAGTTCAAGGGTTACTCCGCGAAAGTCCAACTCCTCTTTGGTATGCGGGAGTTGTGGTCAATGGGTCAGGCCGTGCCGGTCTGGCGTGACGTGCGTCACTTATTAAGGGTTGTTTAAGAATTAACGTCGCGAGCGCCCTATTTTGCGCCACATGTACACAGTTGACGCTTACTTTGAACGCCAGTCAGAGTCTCCTCGGCATCCCGCGCATCTCCGCGTCTTCGCCACATCGTCCACAGCTTCACCACTTCTGGAGCACATGCATGCGCAACAGGACTGCCCTGACCGAAGCAGTCACGTCCAGCGCCCCTGAGCCGCAGTCGTACCCCGGGGGTGACAGCCTCGTCTTCGGGATGGTCGCGGGGCCCGGCGTCGACGGTTCAGGCGCCCGAGAGCAGGACGTCTCGCTCTTCGACGGCTCCCTGTCCGCGCCGCGCGGCTCCGGGGAGGGCGCGCCGCGCCGCGGACGCCACGTGGCGGAGAAGTCGCGGCGCGCGCGGAAGGCGCCGCGGCCGCGGAGGGCCGAGAGCAAGCCGGAGCGCGAAGGGGCCGGTCTGTCGCTCCCGCTGCTGATCGCGGGGGCGCTCGCCGCGGGCTTCGGGCTGACGGTCGGTCTCACGTCCGGGCTGGAGCAGCAGACCCCGGACAACCGGACCCTGACGATGCCGGACCTCCTGCAGCCCGGTCTGCCGCTGGACGCCGAGCAGCCGGCCGCCACCCAGGTGTCCGTCGCGCCGACGGCACGGACCACCCCGCCCGCGCCGCCCACGTCGCGGGCCACCCCGACGGCCACGCATGCGCCCACCGGCACCCACGCGCCGGCGCGGACGTCCACCCCGCCGCCCGCGACCCCGCCGCCCGCGCAGCCGCCGACCCGCACGCCCCCGCCGACCGAGCGCCCGGCCGCGAACGCCCTTCGGCTCGGCAGCTCCGGGCCCGAGGTCAAGGACCTGCAGCGCCGCCTCCAGCAGCTCCACCTCTACCTCGGCTCGGCGGACGGGATGTTCGGCGCGTACCTGGAGGCGGCCCTGACCCGCTTCCAGGTGTCCCGAGGCATCCTCGGGGAACGGGGCGTCTACGGCCCGTCGACCCGCGCGGCCCTGCAGGCCGAGTCCGACCGCGAGGCCGATTCGGACCGGAACCGCTGGGACCGCTGGGACGACTGGGACGACGACCGCGGCGGCCGGGACCGCTGACGCCGGCGCCCCCTCAAGCCCCCGCCACTACCCCCCCCACGTTCCGCCCTCACCCCCACTCGCTTCACCCTCACCCCCCCACTCGCGTCACCCCCACCCCCACTCGCGTCACCCCCACCTCCCCCCACTTGCTTCACCCACACCCCTCAAGAGAACGGCACAACCATGTCCCAGACAGTCACCGCCGGCATGCGCACCGGTATGCGCGGCGCCGTGGCGCTCGCCTTCGTCGTCGGCCTCTCGGCCCCGTGCGCGGCCTTCGCCGCTCCGCTCGCCCCGGCCGCCGGCCAGGCCCCCGCGTGCCCGGCCGCCGGAAAGGAGCCGGGCATCGGCCCCGTGCCCCTGTTCACCGACGAGAACGTCGCCCTCTACGCGGGCGGTGACTACACCGCGGACGGCGGGACGGCCGAGGCCGAGGGGCTGCTGGTCGTCGCCGGCAACGCCACGTTCGCCAAGTCGTCCGGAGGCGTCTTCAACATCGGCCGCGTGGGTGCCGGTTCGGGCATCCTGCCCGCCTCCGGTTCGGTCATGCTGGCGGTCGGCGGCAACCTGAACATCGCCAAGGGGACGACCGTAGACGTCGGCCACGGTCTGACCGCGGGGCCGCGCTACGGCGGCGCGGTCCAGGTGGGCAAGGAGATCGACGAGAAGGGCTCCCTGGAGACGAACGGCGGCTCCCGGTCCTCCGGCACGGGGGCGAGCGCCGCTCTGAGCCCGCACGCCTCCTTCGGCGACACGATCCGCCGCGAGTCGGCCTCGCTCGGCGCGCTGAAGACCACCGGCACCACCACCCGGTCGGGCGACACCGTCACCTTCAAGGGCGGGAGCGCGAGCGGCACGCAGGTCTTCGAGATCTCGGCGAAGGAGCTCGACGGCGCGTCGACCTTCGTGTTCGCGTCCCTCCCCGACGGGGCGGCCGCCGTCGTCAACGTGACCGGTGCCCAGGCCGTGGACATCTCCCCGATGGCCGTCGCGTTCAACGGGAACCGCGCGGACACCTACGACTCCGCGCACTTCGGCGAGGCCGCCTCGCGGATCCTCTACAACTTCGAGGACTCCGCCAAGATCAGCCTCGGCGGCGGAGGCAACTTCATGGGATCGATCCTCGCGCCCAAGGCGAGTGCGGACATGACCGCAAGCACCAACGGCCGCGTCTACGTCGGCGGCGACATCCGCACCCACGGTTCGGGCAACGAGAGCCACAACTACCCGTGGACCGGCACCTCGACCTTCGAGTGCAAGCCCACGAAGACCCCGGAGACCCCGGGCGGGAAGCCCTCCACCCCGCCGGAGACCTCGGTGCCGACGCCGAGCTCGACCCCGTCGCAGCCCGGCGAGGAGACCACGAGCCCCACGACACCGGGCACCTCCGCCCCGACGCCGGGCGCGTCCGAGTCGACGGCCCCGTCGGCCACCACGCCTCCCAAGGGCGGCGGCTCGGGCGGCGGCGGCTCGCTCGCCACGACCGGTGGTGAGGTCGCGCCCTACCTGGGCGCGGCCGCGGCCCTGGGCGTGGCCGGCGGCGCGGTGCTGCTGGTCACGCGCCGCCGCCGCGCGCAGCACTGACACGCCCCGCACTGCCGAGGCCGGACGCACCCGGACGCCCGGGCGCAGCCTGTTCCCGCGCTGCGGGGCGGCCGCGCCCGGGCGTCCCGCAGTGGACGCCTGATCGATTGTCAGTGGTGGGTGGGACGGTAGGTGCATCGATCCGAACGAGGGGGACACACCATGGCCGGAACCCAGAACTACATCAACCACGTCGCGCTGGTGCTGGACGCGAGCTCGTCGATGTCGCACCTGAGGAGCAAGGTCGTCGAGGTCGCCGACCAGCAGATCGAGTACCTCGCGCGGCGGTCGAGGGAGCTGGACCAGGAGACCCGGGTCACGGTGTACGTGTTCGCCGACAAGGTGGAGTGCGTCATCTACGACAAGGACGTGCTGCGGATGCCGTCGCTGAAGCAGCTGTACCGGGTCGGCGGCATGACCGCCCTGCTGGCGGCGGCGCTCACGTCCCAGCGGGAGCTGGCGCAGACGGCCCAGCTGTACGGTGACCACAGCTTCCTCACCTTCGTCCTGACGGACGGCCAGGAGAACGCGAGCCACCGCGGCCCGGACGCCCCGGCG
Source organism: Streptomyces showdoensis (assembly GCF_039535475.1). NCBI lineage: Bacteria > Bacillati > Actinomycetota > Actinomycetes > Kitasatosporales > Streptomycetaceae > Streptomyces > Streptomyces showdoensis. The sequence continues at coordinate 166,021 of NZ_BAAAXG010000004.1, forward strand.
AAGGATCCCCGCGCGCTGGTCGCGGCGGTGGCCGGAATGATCGAGTCGCAGCAGGACAACTGGACGCTCGCGGTCCTCGTCCCGGACCAGACGGGCAAGCGCGAGGCCATGCAGTGCGGGTTCCCGAAGGACAACATCGCGATCTGGGACGCCACGAGCACGCAGGGCCTCCAGGAGGCCGGGCAGGTCATCCGGGAGGCCACCGAGAAGTTCATGGTGGGCCGGACCAAGGGCATCCGCGGTTCGCGGTCCGTGTTCTCCGCCGGCGCCGCGGTCAGCAAGCAGACCATCGAGGCGGCCGGTCTCACCCCGGTGGACCCCTCGGCCTTCGCGCTGATCCCGGTCTCCCGCGACGTGGCGATCCGCGAGTGGGTCGTGGACAGCGGACACACCTACCGGACCGGCGGCGCCTACTACCAGCTGAGCAAGTCGGAGCGGATCCAGGCCCGCAAGCAGATCGCGGTGCTGGAGAAGAAGACGGACCGCGTGTACACGGGCCCGCAGGCGCGCGCCCTGCTCGGTCTGCCGGACGAGGAGGTCCGGGTGAAGCCGGACCACAACGACGAGTTCACGATCTTCGTGCAGAGCACCAGCGTCAACCGGAAGCTCGTCGCGCAGACGCGGCTGCTGCTGATGGTCTGACCCCGCGGCAGCCGCGCCCGTCCCCCGGCCGGGGGGAGACGGCCTACGCCGCCGCGGAGCCGTACACCTTGAACTCGTAGAGCGAGTAGCCGTACGGCGTGGCCCGCTTGGTGCCGTAGACGCGGACGTAGCGGGCCGTGCCGGAGACCGTCAGCTCGTCGGTCGCGCCGTCGCCGGCCGTGGTGGAGTAGAGGTCGGTCCACGTGGTGCCGTCCAGCGAGCCCTGGACGCGGTAGGCGCTCGCGTGGGCGGACTCCCAGTCGAGCCGGACGCGCGAGAGCGCGGCGGGGGAGCCGAGGTCCACGCGGAGCCACTGCGGGTCGGCGCCCTCGGCGGAGGCCCATCGGGTGGCGGCGGCCCCGTCGACGGCCTTGCCGGGTTCGAGGCCGGTGGCCTCGGTGGACGAGGCCGTCGCCGGGCGGCCCTGGGAGAGCAGGCTCTCGCCGCCGCTGCCGGTGAGCTGGTAGGCCCGCAGGTTCTTCAGGAGGAGGTACGTGTCGCGGAGGGAGCCCGAAGTGTCGTCGAGCGAGCGGTAGATGCCCCACTTCGGCCGCACCCGGTCGGCCAGGAGGGTGTCGACGCCGGTCTTGGTCGCGTCCACGACGGTGGTGCCGCCGCTCTTGACCACCCAGCGCACCGAACCGGCCGTGCCGTCGCCGATCTTGATCTCGTACTCGATGTCGATCCACTTGTTCTGCAAGGGCTCCAGGTTGGTCCGCCCGACCAGGATGTCGCCGTCGAAGATCTTGTGCTCGATGGTCTGCACCCCGTTGACCCGGCGCAGCGAGGTCACCGTGATCGGCGAGGTGCCGCTGCCCGGCTGCTTGGTCTGCATGATGTGGGTGAAGGTCGTCGTGGCCATCAGCGAGCTGGGGATGTACGTCGAGTAGGTCACCCGCCAGGTCTCGCCGGGCCGCCACTCCAGGAAGCTGGAAGGCGAGGTGCGGTTCCCGGTGACCTCCTGGCGCTGCCGGTCGCTGTACGAGTCACGGTCCACCAGGTGCATGTCGAAGCGGTACGCGTCTCCCGCGACCTTGATGTGGGGCGCGCCCCCGGGGTGGGATTCCGCGCGGTCGTCCTCGACCGTCTCGAACGCGCCGAGGCCGGCCGTGGCGGGGTCCGGTGACCACCGGAGCGTCCAGGTGGCCGCCGCCTGGGCGGTGGAGGCTGGGGAGACAAGCCCCAGCAGGGTCAGGGCGATGGCCGCCAGGCTCGCGACCGCGGCCGGGATCGCGCGTGGGTGTGTCATGTACCGCCTCCAGTGGGGGAGTTGGGGCTGATGTCGATGACGCGCGCCATACTGCCCGTACCACTGGTCGTTAGTAAAGCTTCCTGATAATTCTGCGGCGGTGACTGTTACAGCAACAGGACGTGCTGACCGGCGAGTTGTGGCCGGTTCCTGATGCACAATCGGTCTGCCGACGATGCGGTGCGCGATGCGACGCCGGTACGGAGCGGCCGATCACAGGGGGACTCGATGGACGTCACTGCCAGCAGAAACCGCAAGAACCCGAACCGTTGGAGGAGCTACGCCCTGGGTGCCGCGGCGGTCGCCGCGCTCCTGACGACCACGGCCTGCGGGCCCGGTTCGGACGAGGCCACCGGCGAAAGCAGGACATCGGACCGTCCGAGCGCGACGGGCTCCACGGCCCCGACGAGCGCGACGCCTCCGGCGAAGCCGAGCGCGACGGCCTCCAAGCCCCCCGCCACGGGCAGCGGCGACGGCGCCTCCCGTGGTGACGCCGGCGGCGGAGACGGCTCCGAGATCCCGCTCTGCACCATGCGGGACCTGTCCTTCTCCGCGACGAACTACGACGCCAAGGGCGAGCCGGTCCGGCACATCCTCCTCGTCGCCGTCAACACCGGCAGCAAGAAGTGCGACATCCAGGGCGCCCCCGAGGTCACCCTCGGCAACGCCAAGGGGCCGGCCCCGGTCAAGCGGGAGACCGACCCCGGCGAGGTGCTCACCCTCGCGCCGGGCCAGAAGGCGTATGCCGGGCTGCTCGCCACCGGCGGCAGGATGGACACCTACGACGTGCGGTCCCTGACCCTCGGCCTCGGCAGCCCCGGCGGCGAGAGCGAGCCCGAGAAGCCGGTCGCGGTGCGCATGCCCGTCGCCTCGTTCCCGGCCGACGACGGCCAGCGCGTCACGTACTGGGCGGGCACCGAGGGCCTCGCCATGCGGCCCGTCACCCAGTCCTGACGCATCCCGGCCCTCCCGGGCCCCTCGCCCGAGGCGAGGGGCCCGGGCGCCGGAACTCCCGCTGCGGCAGGGGCCGGAGGGGGGTCTGCCCCACCCCGCTCCAGGGGGCCCGTCGGAGTGCCCGGGCCCGACGCCGGATGATCAGCTGTCCGCACGGGACCTACCGAGCGGAGGGCGGACGGATGAGAGTCCGGATCGGGTACGTGGCATGGATCGTCGGCGCGGTGCAGTTCTTCGTCGTGCACGTGGTGGCGCAGTCGGCCTGGGCCAGGCCGTACAGCTGGGCGCACAACAACATCAGCGACCTCGGGAACGCGCACTGCGCCCTGCAAGCGGAGCCCGAGCCGCGGTTCGTCTGCTCCCCTGAACACGGCCTGATGAACGTCTCGTTCGTCACCCTGGGCGTCCTGCTGGTCGCCGGCGCCGCCCTGACCGGTGGCGCCGCCCTGTGGCGCGGCGGACGGACGGCCGCGACGGCCCGTCTGCTGCTCGCCGCGGCCGGGGCGGGATTCGTGCTCGTCGGACTCGCCCCCGCGGACGTCGACGAGAACCTGCACGTCCTGGGCGCCCTCCTCGTCATGGCGATGGGCAACATCGGCCTGTTCCTCGCCGGGTTCGCCCTCGCGGAACGCACACCGGCCGCGCTGCGGCGGGGCACGAGCCTGCTGGGGGCCCTGGCGATCACGGCCTTCGGGCTCTTCCTCTCCCGCCACTACCTCGGTCTCGGCATGGGAGGCATGGAGCGGGTCGCCGCGTTCCCGCTCCTGCTCTGGGCGGCGGCCGTCGGTGTCCTCGGGTTCAGCCGAGGAGACCGAGCCGCGGTCCGCCTCCGTCGTGCAGCCGCCTGAAGAAGGCCAGCACGCCCGCGGAACCGCCGGCCCAGGTGGCGCTCGACCGGGCGAGACCGGTGTCCGGGAACACGGGCCGTGACCAGCTGCCGCCGCTCCGGCTCAGGATGAGCACGGCGACGGTCTCGGCCGCCTCCCGGAACTCCTCGGACCCGGAGGCCTCGGCGAGGTCCACCATCAGTTCGCCCACCCCGGCCAGTCCGCAGCACTGCGTGACCAGCGGCATCCGCGGTGCCAGCGCGGCGCAGGCGTGGGCGGCCCGCTCGGCGAGTTCCAGGTACGCGGGTTCGCCGAGGACCTGGGAGGCCCGGACGAGGACGGTTCCGATGCCCGCGAGACCCCGGCACCACGAGCCGTAGCGGCGCGTCGCCCCCGGCGCGGCGGCCGCCGCGAAGAGGTCCGGCGTCACGGCGGCCAGGCGCGCGGCGGCCCGCTCGGCGCGGCGGATCGCGTCCGGATCACCCGTCTCGGCCGCGTACGCCAGCAGGAAGCAGACGATGCCCGCCTCGCCGTGCGCGAGGCCCTCGCGCAGCGCGGCGCTGCCCGCGGTGTCCGGACCGGCCGGGGCGAGCCGGGCGGTGCCCGATGCCAGCATCCGGTCGCAGTCCGCCGCGACGGCGAGGTGCCGGTCCGCGGCGTCCGGGCGACCGGACCGGAGCGCGTGCCGGGCGAGCAGCAGCCGGCCGAGCCCGATCCCGGCGGCCCCCGCGATCAGGTCCGCCTCCGGGGGGCCGCCGTCCGGCGCGCGGTCGGGCAGGGCGGGGTACGGGGAGGTCGCCCCCCGGCCCGGCCTCGGGCCCCGTCCCCGGCCCCGCCTCCGCGAGGAAGAGTTCGACGCCGGTGTGTCCGGTGTAGAAGGCGGGCGGCAGCTTCCTGGACTGAGCCGCCGTCCAGCGCGCCAGGGCGGCGACGGCCGAGCGCACGTGGGGCCGGTGGACGTGATGGAGGAGTTCCAGCCCGAGTCCCGAACTGCCGCCGTAGACGTCGATCGAGGTGGGTACGTTCAGCCGTGCGGCCCGTTCGGGGTCCACGATCGCCTGTGCCTCGTCGACGCAGTAGGCGGTCGTGTGCGCGATGATCTCGTCCAGCAGGTCGCCGTCGATCCGGGGGAGCGCGGGCCGGGGTGCGGTTCCGGTGGTGCCGGTGCGCAGGCGGTCGGCGGCGGCGGTCCGTACGGCCGGGTCGAAGTCGAGCAGACCGGTGATCGAGGACCGGATGTCCCGGTGGGCGCGTCCGGGCAGCGCCTGCGCCAGGCAGGCCAGGGTCCGGTCCCGGTTGACCTCGCGGTCGGTGTCGACGATCACCGGGTCCAGGCCGGTGGCGGCGAAGAAGAGGGTGGCGCCGAGGGCGTAGTGGTCGTCGGCGGGGGCGGCCGGTCCGGTCGCGCTCAGGACGGGCCCGCCGTATCCGGGGGTCGCCCCTCCCGGACCGGTGCCGTCCCGTTCGCTGATCCCGAAGTCGATCAGGTGGCAGCGTCCGGCGCCCGAGTCGTCGAGCACGACGTTGTCGGGCTTGAGGTCGCGGACGACCACGCCCCGCTCGTGGATCGCGTCCAGGACCCGCAGGAGCCGGGAGGCGAGGACGGACAGGGCGCGCGCCGGACGGCCGCCGTCGTCGCGGTAGGGGCCGTCGCGCAGCACGTCCTTGCGCAGGTCCCGGTCGCCGCACGCGCTCATGACCAGGTACTCGTCCGTCCGGTGCGCGAAGTAGTCCAGGGCGCGGGGGACGCCGGTCACTCCGTCGAGCGCGGTGAGGACCATGCGCTCGTTGCGCAGCCGGTGGCGGGAGTCCGTACCGGATGCGTCCTCGCCCACGAAGGCCCTGGCCTGTTTGACCACCACCGGCAGCCCGAGGGTGCGGTCGACCGCGCGGTAGACGTTGCCGCCGGGCGAGCGCGCGATGCCGGAGGTGACCGTGTAGCGTCCGCCGCCGAAGCCCGGCGCGGACCGTCCGCCGGCGGGACCGCCGCCCGGCCTGTCGCCCGCCCCGTCGCCTGGTTCGCGGCCCGGCCTGTCGCCTGGTTCGCCGCCCGGCCCGTCGCCCGACTTGCCGCCCGACCCGCGGCCCGCCGTCGTGAAGGGGTCCTCGGCCCAGGGCGGGCACCGGTAGCGGCCGGCGGCCAGGCCGTCGAAGACCTCTCCGTCGGGCCCGGTCATGACGGATTCGAGCCGTCCGCTCCGCCCGGTCCGGTACTCGCCCGTGAACGGGCCGTAGCGGTAATAGACCGGAGCCCTCGGGTCGACCCGCCGGTCGCTGACGACCTGCGGGCCTTCCCGGTCGCGCAGTACGGCGGCGAGTTCCCGTGCGACGTCGACCACGGTGCCGTCGAGCGGATAGACGGTGATCGCCTTGCCGACGGCTCCGGCGCTCACCGCACCGGAGTTGAGACGGCGCAGCGTCTCCGGATCACGTGCGAACTTCGCGTGACAGACGTGCCGCGCCAGCACCGGCAGGACGAGCCGGACCACCGCGTCGAGGTCGCCGGGACGCGCCGATACGTGCAGCTTCCAGCCGTGTTCCATCGCCGGCATGCGTGGATCGTTCAGATACGACCACGTGTCATCGGCCCCACCAATGCGGCCGGTGATGGAAACGGCGGTCACCGTTAGGAGTTCAGATCACAGGCGAAGCGGGTGGTGGCGGTGACCCACGGGTCGGCGAGACACGCCGAGTACTCACGGTCGCTGCGGTCGTCGTCCTCGAACGCGATCGCCTCGTCGTCGATCTCCAGCGGACCCGCGTCGCGGAATCCGTCGATCTCCAGAACATCCTGCACGGCTACGGGCATGTGAGGCCTCCATGAGTTGTCGTGCGCTGAAGAGCAGGAATCGGCCGTCACGGGCCGGTGGGCCCGCTTGGCCGGGGACTCGCTGGACAAAGGTAAGGAGGGGCGAACCCGGTGACAAGAGGGACGTGGGGGAGGGCAACGCCTTCGCATCCCCTCGACTCGCCGTCGTTGCCTTCCGCTTCGTGACCTGGGCGCCGGCAGGCCCACGCTCCGGTCGGCGGCGCTCCGGTCCCGGCCGCGTTCTCGGTCCCGGCCGCGATCGCGGTGCCGGCCCCGCTCTCGATCCGGTAGCTCCCGCACCCGGAGTCCGCCGTGGCCGCGCGACGCCCGCCGCGCGCGTACGCGCCGACCGCCGCCACCACGCCCTCCCGGAAGCCGACCACGTGGGGGCCGCCGTCGCGTGCGAAGCCGAAGACGTCGGGGTCGGGCCGGAACGCGATGACGGTTCCGCTTTCCGTCGCGATCCCCGGGCGAAGGCGGGCCGACACCGCCGCACCGCGGTCGAAGTGCTGCACCCGGCGGCCGCCCCCGCGCCGGACCTCTCCCGTCAGGGGGCCCAGGGCAGGCGCACCGCCTCGATCTCGGGGTCGGTCAGCAGCGCCTCGATCAGGGCGGGCGGGCCGGCGACCTTGGTGGCCCAGAGGTCGTAGTCGGTGCACAGGACCCATGAGCGGTCCCGGGCCCAGAGGTTGGAGGGGCTGAAGTCGGCCGCGGGATTGTCATAGAGCGGCCCGGCGTCGCCCAGTCGGCCGGCCTGTACGCGGAGCTCGTCGAAGTCGACGGTCGCGAGCATCAACGGGTTGTAGTAGGCCAGGCAGGAGGTGCCCGGGCCGGCGGGGCTCTGCTCGGTCAGGACCGCGATCAGCCTGTTCCAGGTGTCGCGGTCCAGGCTTCCCTCGGTGGGCGGGACGATGCCCAGGGGCCAGCTGCCGGCCCGCTTGGCGGAGGGGAAGCAGCGGTAGGAGGGCAGCAGGCCTTCGGGCACGAGGGGGTCGCCGGTGCGGCGGGCGAGTTCGGCCCAGCGCAGCCGCCGCCAGCCGGGGCCGGGGTGCTCCGCGCGGCCCAGGCCGCCTCCCGTGGCGACGCCCACGTCGAGGTCGATGCCCGCGAAGGAGGCGGGCCGGAGGGTCCCGTCCGCCAGGCGGGCCTGCCGGTGCTCGTGGTACGACAGGTCGGCCGGGCCCCGCTCGTGCTCGTACATGGCGTGGAGCACCCAGGCCGCGTCGGGCGTCGCGGGGGGCATGAAGCCGGTCGTGCCGTCGCCGCACAGGTCCCGGAGCCAGCCGGTCTCTTCGGACGGGGCGTGCGGCCACGTGGCCGACACCGGGTTCGTTTCTTGGGGCATGTGTCCATGATCCCTGACCGGTCCGCTGGTCAGACCGTGGCCTCGCGTGCCCGGAAGGCCTGTTAGTCGCCGACCGCCGGGCCGTGCTCGCCGCGAACCGGGTGCTCCCCGCCGACCCCGCCCCCGACCGGCCGCCCCGCGCGGCCGGTCAGAGCTCCCCGGGATAGTCCGCGTCCTCGCGGCACAGGGCGCGGGCCAGGCTGCGGTAGAAGAGGAGGACGCCGGGTTCCTTGGGGGACAGGTGGCCCCGCTCGCCGAAGCGGGACGCGGCGCCCCGCTGGACGGCCTCCAGACCGCGCCGGTCCTCGGCGTTGATCATCGCCGCGTACGCCTCGGCCTCCTTCCTGACGGTGTCGCGGTCCTGGTGCTCCACCATGGCCGTGGGCATCAGCACCCCGCCCCTGACCAGCGTGCGGTCGAGGGACGACGGGATCAGGCTCAGCCAGACGACCATGTCCCCGGAGGCGGCCAGACTGCCCGAGGGGAAGACGAAGAACCCGTACAGATGGGCCCGTTCCTCCTCGGTGAGGTCCAGGACCACCGGCTCCAGCGGGGCCGCGTACCTCACCCGCATGCTGTCGGCCCACGGCGAGTCCGCGCGGACCCGGGTCTCCGCCCCGCCCGGCGTCGTCGGCTGCAGGGTCTCCGGGTGGAAGCCCATGACGTGGTAGTTCTCGTGCGCGTTCTCGACGGCGACCTTCCAGTTGCAGTGCCACTCCTCGGTCCACCCGGCGACCTGGGTCAGCTCCGGCAGCCGGTAGTTCACCAGGTCCTCGCCGATCCGGCGCAGATGCGGTGCCAGGGGCTCGGCCGAGGCGTCGAGGTTGACGAAGACGAAGCCCTGCCACTCCTCCACCGCGAACCCGGGCAGCCGGCAGGCCGACGGATCGAAAGCCGGATTCCGCTTCATGTGGGTGGCGCCGACCAGCCGCCCGTCGAGCCCGTACCGCCACAGGTGGTACGGGCAGGTGAACACGTCGGTACGGCCGGAGCCCTCCTCCACCACCGGCATCAACCGGTGCCGGCACACCGTCGACAGCCCGCGCAGCACACCGTCCTCGCCGCGCACGACGACCACCGGCTCGCCCGCCACGGACAGCGCCACGTACGCACCGGGCTCCGCCAGCTCGTCCACGTGCGCCACCAGCACCCACGAACGGCCGAACACCCGCTCCCGCTCCCGCTCCCACAGCTCGGGCGAGGTGAACGCCGCGGGCGGCAGGCTCAACGCCGCCGCGTCCGGCCCCAGATACCGCTCCAGCTCCGCCACGATCTCCCGGACGTCCACGTCGGCCTCCCTCGGTTCGGTCCGGCCGAGGGTGCTCGCGGACACTCGTGAACCCCTCGCCGCCCGGTCGACACCCCGGCCGCACCGCCTCCACCCGTCCTGGGCGTTTCCTCCAGCGGGCCCGCCGACGATCCGTCCATGTACGGCGCTGACCTCACCGAGATCCACGAACTGATCCACGAGAGCCGCGGCAAGGACTACGGGGCCGAGGCACGGGAGCTCACCCGGCACGTCCGCGGGCTGCGGCCAGGAGCCGGCTCCCTGCTCGACGTGGCCTGCGGCACCGGCGCGCACCTGCGCCACTTCGCCGGCCTGTACGAGCGGGTCGCCGGCCTGGAGCTGTCCGAGCCGATGGTCCGCGCCGCGCGCCGCGGACTGCCGGACGTGCCCGTCCACGTCGGCGACATGCGCGGCTTCGACCTCGACGCCCGCTTCGACGTCGTCACCTGCATGTTCGGATCCATCGGCTACGCCACCGACGAAGCCGAACTCCACGCCACCCTCGCCACGTTCGCCCGGCACCTGACACCCGGGGGAGTGGTGGCCGTCGACCCCTGGTGGTTCCCCGAGACCTACCTCGACGGCTACGTCTCCGGGGACGTCACGACCCTCGCGGGCCGGACCGTGGCCCGCGTCTCGCACTCCGCGCGGGACGGGGACGCCTGCCGGATGGACGTCCACTACGTCGTGGCCGACGCCGGAGCCGGGGCCCGGCACTTCAGCGAGACCCACCGCATCTCCCTCTTCCCCCGCGCGACCTACGAGGCCGCGTTCCGGGCGGCCGGCCTCACCGTCACCTACGTCCCGGGGCCGCACTCCGGCCGGGGCCTCTTCCTCGGGGCCGCCGCATGACGTCCCCGCCGCGCACCGACGACGACCCGACCCACGACTCCCGGCTGGAGGCCGCATGCGCGTCCTGTTCGTGACCTCTCCCGGCCTCGGCCACCTCTTTCCGACCATCCCCCTCGCCCAGGCCTTCCGCGCCGCCGGACACCGGGTCCGGTACGCCACCGGCGGGCTCAGCCTGGCCGCCGCCGAGGCGGGGTTCGACGTCGTCGACGTCACGCCCGGCCTCGACTACCTGCCGGTCTACCTGCCCCAGGAGCCCGGGGCCGACGGCGCCCCGGTGGACCACCCGATGTTCGCCGAGGACCCCGACGACGCCGAACTCGCCACCCTCTTCGCCCGGGTCTCCGGGGTCATGGTGGACGGCGCCCTCGCCGCGGCCCGGCACTGGTCGCCCGACCTCGTCGTCGCCCCGCCCCTCCAGGGCGCCGGCCGGCTGGTCGCCGCCGCGCTCCGGGTGCCCCTGATCGAGCCCCGGCTCGGCTCGTACGACAGCGGCGCCCGCCTGCGCACCCTGCTCCGCGCCGGAATGGAGCCGCACTGGGACCGCCACGGCGTCACCGGCGAACCCGCGGAGACCGTGCCCCTGACCACCCTCCCCGACAGCCTCACCGCCCTGCTCCCCGAGGACCGCCGCACGCCCCTCGCCCGGCCGCTGCGCCACGTCCCCTACAACGGCGGGTCCGTGCTCCCCGCGTGGCTGGCCGAACCCCCGCGGCTGCCGCGCGTCGCCGTCACCCTCGGCACCATCGAGGCCCAGTGGGGCGGACTCGCGATCCTGGAACCCCTCATGGAGGCGGCCCGGGGCGTCGACGCCGAGTTCGTGGTCACCCTCGGCGGCGGCGACCCCGCGCTGCTAGGCGACGCCCCGCCCAACGTCCGCCTCGTCGACTGGGCCCCGCTCGACCTCCTCCTGCACAGCTGCGACGCGATCATCCACCACGGAGGCAGCGGCACCATGCTCACGGCCGCCGCCGCCGGACTCCCGCAGTGCGTCATCCCGCGCGGCTCCTACCAGCAGACCGGGGCGGACCTGCTGCCCGCCCGCGGCATCGGGATCGTGGCCGAGGCCGGGACCCTCGGCGCCGCCCAGTGCCGCAGCCTGCTCGGCGACGAGGCGCTCCGCGAGAACGCCCGGCAGGTCAGGGACGAACTGCGCGCGATGCCCACGCCCGCCGAGACGGCCGCCCGGCTCGTCGCAGCCGTCGGGTGAAGCGCACTCCCACACGAGCGAGGGAAGACGAACAGATGCTGACGACCGCCTGTCTGACGGAGCAGGGCCACCCCGACGAGGAGGCCCTCCGCCACTACCGCGACCAGGGCTTCGTCCACTTCCGGGCGGTGCTCTCCGCCGAGGAGGTGGCCGACTACCGCGCCGCCGCCGAGGAACTCCTCGACAAGGAGGGCCCCGAGACCTGGGGCGCCTCCGAGGCGGAGACCCAGGTCCACTACGTGGAGGCCGCCTGGCGCAAGCACCCCGCGCTGCGCCGTCTGGCCCTCCACCCCGTGGTGACCCGGGCCGCCGAACTCCTGGCCGGCGGGCCGCTGCGCCTCTACGGCACCGACGTCCTCAAGAAGGAACCCCACGTCCACCTGCCCACCGTCGTCCACGACGACGAACCGGGCCTGCCGCTCGCCGGGCTGACCCGCACCCTCACCGTGTGGATCCCCCTCGTGGACGTGCCCGCCGACCGGGGCTCCCTGATCTACGTCCCCGGCTCGCACCGCCGCCCGCCGGAGCACCGCCAGGTCCATCTGGCCGGCTTCCAGGACTACCGGCCGATGGAGGAGGTCTGGCCGGACTTCCCGTTCAGCCCCAGGACGGCCGTCCCCATGCGCGCCGGCGACATCGTCTTCCACGACTTCCGCACCGTCCACATGGCGGGGGTCAACACGGACGGCGAACGCCGACTCGCCTTCGCCGCCGTCTACATGGACTCCGACGCCACCTACCGCCCCGGCGTCCAGGACCATCCGGTCGCCCATCTGCGGCCGGGCGCCCCGGTCGACGGCGAACTGTTCCCCCTCATCGCCCCCGGACCCGGAGCCGAGGCGTGAGCACGGACCCGGCAGCCCCGACGGCCCTTACGGCCCCGGAGGACGGGGTGGACGGGGCGGACCGCGTCGACCCGGCGGAGCTCGCGGAGCTCGGGGAACGGCTCCAGCGCGCGTACGGGACGCTGTGGCTGCACCGGCTGAAGGGCGACCCGTACGCCGCCCTCCTCTGCGACGTCGACGAGGACCCGGGCCCGCTGAAGGAGCGCGTCCGCGCAGCCGGACCCCTGTGGCGCTCCGGCCCCGGCCCCTGGGTCACCGCCGACCCGGCCGTAGGCGCCGCCCTGCTCGCCCACCCCGGGACCGGGCACGAGCCCCTCCTCCCCGGCGAGCCCGCCCGGCCGTCCACGGCCCCCCTGCCCGTCCCCGACCTCGGCCCGCTGTGCGCCCGCCTGCTCGACGCGGCCGGAGCCGAGTTCGACCTGGTCGCCGACGTCGCCGAACCCCTGGCGGCGGGCGCCCTCGCCCGGGCCTGCGCCGTCCCGGAGGACGAGCACGGACGCTTCGCCGAGGCCCTCGCCGACTGCGGGACCGCCCTGGACGCGGTCGTGTGCCCGCAACGGCTCGCGACCGCCCGGCGCACCGGCCCCGCCCTCGACGTGCTGCGCTCCCTCCTCGGCGCCGCCCCCGGCGCGCCGGACCCGGCCGCGGTCGTGGCCGGCGCGCGTACCGGCGCCGACCTCGTCGCCCGCACCGTCCTCGGCGCCCGGCTGCCCCTGCCCGCCGGCCGGGCGGCCGCCACGGTCGACCGGGCCCTCGACACCGGGCCGCCGGTGCGGATCGCCCCGCTCGTGGCCCACGCCGACATCGAGCTCGCGGGCGCCCGGATCGCGGCCGGCGAGCGGCTCGCGGTCCTGCTCGACGACGGCCCCGAGCCTCCCGTGCTCCGGGCCACGGCCCCGCTCCGGCGCGCGATGGCGGAGAGCCTCCTCGCGGCCCTGGCGGACCGGTACACCGGACTGAGCCCCACCGCCCCGGCGGTACGCCGCCCCCGGGCACCGCTGACCCGGGGCCCCGCCCGGGTCCCCCTGCGGGCGACCGCCGCCCCGGGCGCGAGGAGGACGGGAGAACGATGAGGGTCCTGTTCAGCTCCCTGGAGGGCAGCCACTTCCAGCTGCTCGCCCCCCCTGGCCTGGGCCCTGCGCACCGCGGGGCACGAGGTGCGCGCCGCCTGCGTCCCGGGCGTGGTCGAGACGGTCACCCGGACGGGCATCACGGCCGTCCCGCTGGACAGCCCGCCCTGGTACGAAGGGCTGGAGGACTTCCACAAGGAGGCCATCGCCCACTTCGGCACGGCCGACCAGGACCCCGACCGGGCCCCCGACGCCGGAACGGACCCGGACCGGGAGGGCGGCTGGGCGGACCAGCTCGGCTACGAGAGCGTCATCGTCCCCGCCCTCAACTCCCGCCTCAACTCCGACCGGTTGATCGACGAACTGGTCGCCTTCGCCCGCCACTGGCGGCCCGACCTGGTCATCTGGGAGACGCTCTGCCTGGCCGGACCCGTCGCGGCGCTCACCGTCGGCGCCGCGCACGCCCGCCTGGTCTCCGGACCGGAACTCGCCATGCAGCTCGGCACCCGACGGTCCTTCCTGCGGCTCGCCGCCGAACAGCCGCCCGAGCACCGCGAGGACCCCACCGCGGAATGGATCGACCGGACGCTGGAACGCCTCGGCGCCGGAGCCCGCTTCGACGAGTCGGTGCTCACCGGGCAGTGGACCGTCGACACCCGCCCCGCGAGCCTGCGCGAGGACCTGGGCCTGACCGTCGTGCCCGCCCGCTACATCCCGTACAACGGGCGCTCGGCGGTGCCCCGCTGGCTCCGCGAACCGCCCGCGCGGCCCCGGGTCTGCGTCACCCTCGGCGTGAGCATCGACAGCGGCTACGGCCTCTGGGACCTCGACACCGTCCTCGTCGGCATGCTGGACGCCCTCGCCGGGCTGGACGTCGAGGTCGTCGCCGCCCTCTCCGAACGGCAGCGCGCCCACCTGCCGCCGCTCCCCGACACCGTCCGGGTCGTGGACCACGTGCCGATGCACGACCTGCTGCCGACCTGCGCGGCCGTCGTCCACCACGGCGGCTACCAGACCAAGGCCACCGCGGAGTTCCACGGCGTGCCCCAGGTCCTCCTCACCGGCTGGGAGTGGGTCACCGAATCCATGGGCGCCGCCTACGAGAAGCAGGGCAACCTCCTCTCCCTGCCGCTGCGGGAGTTCACCCCCGACCGCTTCCGCGAGAAGGTCGCGACGGTGCTGGGGGACCCGTCGTACGCCGCGCACGCCCGGCGGCTGCGGCGGGAGACCGAGGAGATGCCGACGCCCAACGAGGCCGTCGCCGCCATCGAGCGGCTCACGGCCCTGCACCGGAAGGAACGGCGAGGAACATGAGGCTCACGGAGATCCTGGCGGAGCTGGAACGCTACCTGGACGACGACGCCCCCCAGGTGAGCCTCCCCCCGGCGGCCTTCACCTCACCGGAGCTGTGGGAGGCGGAACGGGAGCTGGTCCTCGCCCGGTCCTGGCTGCTCGCCGCCCACGCGGACCAACTGGCCGGGCCCGGCGCGAGCGTGACCCTCGCGCCGGCCGGCCGGCCCGTCACGGTGACCCGGGAGCCGGACGGCACCCTGCGCGCCCGGTCCGCCCTCGGCCCGCACCGGCCGACTCCGGCGGTGGAGGAGTGGCGGGGCCTCGTCTTCCTCAACCCCGACGGGACCGCCGAGCCGCTGGCACCGCACCTGCGGCGGACCGGCGAGGAACTCACGGCCTACCGGCTGTCCGAGATGACACAGGTCGCCTCCTGGACCGAGGAGTGGCGGTGCAATTGGAAGATCGCCGTGCAGAACGCCCACGAGAACTACCACGCCATGGGGCTCCATCCCACCACGGTGGCCCTGATCACCCCGCCCGGCGGCGCCATGGAGGTCCGGACCGAGACCCGCTGGGTCACCCGGCTGCTCAGCCCGTTCCGTGAACCCCTCGCCGCCACGGCGCTGCCGCTCGACGCGGACCAGCGGGCGACCATGTACAACTGCGCGGTCTTCCCCTGCGGCAGCCTCGCCGCCTTCGGCGACTCCGTCGTCTGGATCACGATGATCCCGCTGGCCGTCGACCGGGTCGAGGTCCGCGGCGGGGTGCTCATGCACCCCGCCGCCCTGGCCGGTCTGGACCAGGATGCCCTCGACGAACAGTTCGCCGAGCTCGCGGCGGGTGCCGAGGTGGTCAACCGGGAGGACCGCGTCGGCATGGAGGCGGTCCAGCGGGTGGCCGGCTCCCGCTTCGCCGCACGCGGGCACCTCTCGCCGAAGGAACCCGGGGTGACGGCCTTCTACCGCGCCCTCGCCCGGTCCCTCACGGCCCCCTGACCCCTCGCTCAGCCGGCTTCCCGCTCGAACGCCGTCGGGTCGAACCCGCCGACCTCCGCCAGGGGGATCACCTCGAAGCGGAGGTGCGGGCTGAGCGGGTTCCCGTACAGCAGCGTGTTCAACTCCTCGTGCGAGGCGACCTCGTAGATCAGCAGACCGCCCGAGGCGCCGACCCTGATCCAGTTGTGCCGGATGATCCCCTTGTCCACCAACCCCCGGATGTACCCGAAGCCTTCGGGCAGCCGCCGCCTGAACTCGTCGGCGGGGATACCGGTCGGGGACTGGGTCGCCAGCACGGCGAACAGCGCCATCGTGCCTCCAAGGTCGTGGATGTCCGAGGCCCCGAGTGTCGGACGCGGCGGTCACCGACGGCTCGACGGCCGCTGGACGGGCAGCCGTCGGACAGGGGGCCGCACACCGATCACCGACCCCGGAGAAGGAGTTCCCGATGAGATGGCTGGTCACCGGAGCCGGCGGGCTCCTCGGGCACGAGGTGACGGCCGCCCTGGCCGCCGAAGGAGCCGACGCGGTCGGCCTGGACCGGCGCGCCCTCGACGTCACCGACCCCGACGCCCTCGCCGCCGCCTTCACCCGGCACCGCCCCGGCCTCGTGGTCAACTGCGCGGCCTACACGGCCGTGGAGGCGGCCGAGGACGAGGAGGAGCGGGCGCTCCTCGTCAACGGGGACGGCCCCCGGCACCTGGCGGCCCTCTGCGCCCGGCACGGCACCCGGCTGCTGCACCTCTCCACCGACTACGTCTTCCCGGGCGACGCCGACACCCCGTACTCCGAGGACCACCCGACGGACCCCCGCAACGCCTACGGGCGCAGCAAACGCGCGGGCGAACGGGCCGTCCTGGAGCTGCTGCCCGACCGGGGCGCCGTGGTGCGCACCGCGTGGCTGCACGGGCGGCACGGGCCGAACTTCGTCCGCACGATGACCGGGCGCGCGCGGGGCGAGGGGCCCGTGGACGTGGTCGCCGACCAGGTGGGGCAGCCGACCTGGGCGGCGGACGTGGCCCGGCTCCTGCTCGCCCTCGGGCGTACGCCGGGCGCGCGTGGGGTCTTCCACGCCACCAACGCGGGCCGGGCCACCTGGTACGAGCTGGCCCGCGAGGTGTTCCGGCTCGTCGGAGCCGACCCCGGCCGGGTGCGCCCGGTGTCCGGTGCGGCGTTCGGCGGACGCGCGCCCCGGCCCCCGTACACCGTGCTGGGCCACGCCCGCTGGCAGGAGGCCGGCATCCCGCCGCCCCGGCCGTGGCGCGAGGCACTGGGCGAGGCGCTGCGGGAGGCGACGGGGGAGCGGGGAGCGGGGGGCTCAGGCGTCCCAGGCGCTCCGCCGGTGCCGCCGGGTCAGCCCCTCCAGGACGGGGACCAGTTCGGCGGGTGACGGCATGCCCGCGATCTCGTCCCTGAGCCGCGCCGCGTTCCGCGCGTACGAGGGTTCGCGCAGCACCCGGGTCACCAGTCCGCGCAGCTCCTCAGGGGTCAGCGGACCCGGGCCGGAGGGGCGCAGACCGGCGCCCGAGCGGACGACCAGGTCCGCCCTCGGGTGGAGGTCCCACAGGTCGTTGGGGACGACGATCTGCGGGACGCCGTGCACCAGCGCGTTCTGGGAGGTGCCGAACCCGCCCTGGTGCACGATCGCGGAGCAGGACGGCAACAGCGCGTCGAGCGGGACGAAGTCCACCGCCCGTACGTTGGCGGGCAGTCGGCCGGTCTCGGCCAGCTGGCCCGCGTCGAGGGTCGCGACGACCTCCGCGTCCAGTTCGGCGAGCGCCTCCAGCAGGACCGGGACGGAGGCCTGCTCGCCGCCCATCACCTCGCGGAACGAGAGCCCGAGGGTGAGACAGATCCGGGGCCGGGAGGGCGGCTCGCGCAGCCAGTCGGGCAGCGTGGCCCGCCCGTTGTACGGGACGTGCCGCACCGGGACCCAGGGCAGGTCCGTGGGGGTGCGCAGCGGGGCGGGGGCGGGGTCGAGGGTCCACTGGCCGGTGACCAGGTCCTCGGAGAAGCCGCCGCCGTGGCGGGCCGCGGTCCACTGCAGCCACTCGGCGAGCGGGTCCTCGCGCAGCGCCCGCGGCCGGGCGGCGAGCGAGGCGCGGTGGTGCCGGCGCATGGTGCCGACGAGGTCGAGGCCGTAGAGCAGGCGCGCGTGCGCCGCCCCGCAGGCCCGGGCAGCGATGGAGCCGCCCATCATGAGGGTGTCCCAGACCACCAGGTCGGGTCGCCAGCGACGGGTCAGCGCGACCAGGTCGTCGACGGTCTCCTCGGCGGAGAAGTTCTGGAAGATGGACGAGGTCATGACGGTGAACAGGCCGTCGAGGAAGGCGGGGGTCAGCCGCTCCGGACGGTCCTCCGTCATCCGCATCAGCGCCTGGGCGTCGGGCGGGTCCGCGAGACGTTCGGCGGCCTTCTCCTGCCGCCGCCGCAGCTCCTCGACGGACTCGTCCTGGGCCAGCCGGGGCCCCACCGGGACGGCGGGGAGCCCCGCCGCGGTGATGGCCTCCACGAGGTCCGGCTGACTGGCGACACGCACCTCGTGGCCGGCGGCGCGCAGGGCCCAGGCCAACGGGACCTGGACGAAGAAGTGGGGTGTGGCGGCCAGGGTCACAAACAGCACTCGCATGGCGGCGAGGCTAGGAAGCGGACCTCGAAGCCGCCTCGACGCGCGCGCGAGCGGATCCGCGACCGGCTCGCGAGGCGCGATCGAGCCCGTCTCGACCCGCCGTCGAGCCCTTCTCAGGGGCCGGGCAGCCAGGCCTCGTCGTCGGTCGCGTGGGCCAGGACGCGCTGCAGCAGCTCGCGCAGGGTCTCGACCTCGTCCGCGTCGAGGTCGCCGAGCAGCTCCGTCTCCACCCGCTCCAACGGCCCGTCGATCCGGGTGAGCAGATAGCGCGCGGTGTCGGTGATCTCCAGCCGGCGCGAGCGGTCGTCGGCGCCCGGCCGGCGGCGCACGTGGCCGGCCTCGGCGAGGTCGTTCACCAGCTGGTGCACGGACTGCCGGGCGACGCCGAGCTGCCGGGCGAGCTCCGCCATGGTCAGCTCGGGTTCGAGCGAGAGCTGGGTCAGCAGACCGTACTGACGGACCGTCAAGTCGTAGTCCTGCAGGCGCTCGTCGACCCGGCGCGTGGCCACCGTGCTCGCCACGGCCAAGAGATAGGGGATGTGTGTCCGCAAGGTTCACCTCGACCGGGAGACGCGTGATCTTCTCTCCTCCGACGGTATGTCATGCACCGCCGTTACGCCGGTCGGAGTGGTGCGCGGCCACCAGCCGCTCCAGACCCGGGACGATCTCCGCGGGCGACGGGGTCCCGCGCAGCTCGTCGCGGACCTTGGCCGCGGCGCGTGCGAACGAGTCGTCGTCGAGCACCCGCTCCACCATCGCCCGCAGCCGGCCGGCGGTCAGCTCCTCCGGCGGGCAGGTCAGGGCCAACCCGGCCGCCCGGGCCCGCTCAGCCCGGGGGGTGTTGCACCACATCCGGGCCGGGACCACGACCTGGGGCACCCCGTGTGCCAGGGCCGTCAGGAAGGTCCCCGCCCCGCCGTGGTGGATGACCGCCGCGCAGCTCGGCAACAGCTCGTTGAGCGGGACGAAGTCGACGGCACGCACGTTCGGGGGCAGCGGCCCCAGCTCCGCGAGCTGCGCGGAGTCGAGCGTCGCCACCACCTCCACGTCCAGGTCGGCCACGGCCGCGAGGAGTTCGCCGACGGAGGCCTGGTCCCGGCCGACCACCTCGCGGAAGGAGACGCCCAGGGTCAGACAGACCCGGCGCCGCGCGGGAGCCTCGTCCAGCCACCCGGGCACCACCGCCCGGCCGTTGTACGGGACGTAGCGCACCGGGACCCGGGGCAGCGGGAGCGGCAGGGCCAGGGAGGTGGGGACCGGGTCGATGGTCCACTGCCCGGTCACCAGCTGCTCGTCGAAGCCCCGGCCGGGCCCCGACAGCCCGTGCCGCTCCAGGACCGGGCCCAGCCACTCCTCCAGCGGGTCGTCCCGCAGCTCCGGCGGCAGCCGGTCCAGGACGGCCCGGTAGCGCTCGCGCAGCAGCCCCACCAGGTCGAGGCCGAACAGCAGCCGGGCGTGCGCGGCGCCCGAGGCGCGGGCGGCGACCGGCCCGGCGTACGTCATGGTGTCCCAGACCACCAGGTCGGGCCGCCAGTCCCGGGCGAAGTCGACCAGGTCGTCGATCATCCGGTCCGGCACCGTGTTCCGGTGCACCAGCGGCGTCCACGCGGCGAAGATCCCGTGCAGGTGCTCGGGAGTGAGCCGCGCGGGGTCGATCTCGCCCGGGTCGAGGGCGCGGAGCCAGGCGTCGTCGCGCAGCTCGGCCGGGAGCCCCGTGTCCTCGGGGTTCATCTTGGCCGCGACGTGCAGCGGCTCGCCGACCGGCACGGCCGTCAGGCCGGCCCGGGTGATGGACTCGGTCACGTCCGGCTGGGTCGCCACCCGCACCTCGTGCCCGGCGGCGCGCAGCGCCCACGCGAGCGGGACCTGGGCGGCCACGTGGGTGGCGGCGGCGAAGGGCTGGAACAGGACGCGCATCGGCGTTCCCCTCTCGGACGGTTCGATTCGGCAGGGCTGGGGCCGGCTCGGGCCGGGTCGGCTCGACCCGGGCCGGCCGGATGCGACTCGACTCGACTTGGCTCGAACCGGCGCGGCTGGGCGCGGTGCCAGGCGTCGCGGGCCCGGCACGATCCGAAGGACAGGGCCTCGGGTCAGGTGAGGGACAGTCCGCCGTCGACCGGGACCACCAGGCCGTTGGCGTACGCGGCCTCCGGCCGGGTGAGCTGGACGACCCACCAGGCGATCTCCTCGGGGCGGGCGACCCGGCCGCTCGGGGTCCGGGCGGCGATCTGCTTCAGGAAGGCCGCCTGCTCCGGGTCGGCGTCGGCCGGGTCCGGATCCGCCCGGGTGTCGGTCACCCCGGGAGCCAGCCCCACGACCCGGATGCCGCGCGGGGCCAGTTCCACGGCCCAGGTCCGGGTGAGGAAGTCGAGGCCGGCCTTGGCGGCCCCGTACAGGCCGTTGTCCGGCCAGGAGCGCAGGCCGAGCGCGCCGGCCGAGCCGATGTTCACCACCGTGCCGGACCGCTCCGCCAGGTGCGGCAACGCGGCCCGGGTGAGCAGCACGGGGGCCAGGAGGTTGGTGTGGAGCTGCCGTTCGGCCTCGGCCCGGTCCAGGGCGGCGAGCGGGCGGTACCCCATCGCGGCCGCGTTGTTCACCAGGACGTCGAGCCCGCCGAGGGCGCTCACCGCGGCGTCGGCGATCCGGTCCGGGGCGTCCGGCTCGGTGACGTCGGCGACCAGGACCCGGATGCCCGGGTGGAGTTCGGCGGTCCCGGCGAGCGTGGCAGCGGTGCGGCCGACGACGAGCACCCGGTCGCCGCGCTCGGCGAAGGCGCGGGCGGTGGCCCGGCCGATGCCGGTGCCGCCGCCGGTGACGACGATCCCGCGCGGGGCGTGGTCCGTGGGCGGGCGGCCCGGGCCTTCGGTTTCCTCGGTTCGTGTGGTCATGCCGGGCAGGATCCGGAGGAGGCCTCGCAAGCGCCTCGACACTCGCGCACCGAGGTCACCGGGTTCGTCCCCCGGAGTCCGGACCTTCGGGGAGCAGGGTCCGCGGAACACGGCCCGCGGGCGCGGCCCCTGTCGGGGACCGCGTCCTGCGGGCCCTACGCTCCGGCCCCTCACCCGCCCGTCGCCAGCGCCTCCAGGCCGGTGGCGAGCGCGGCGGGGGTCGGGGCCTCGGCCATCTCCGCGCGGAGCCGTGCGGCCGCGTCCCGGTGCGCCCGGTCCTCGATCAGCCGCTCGACGCCGGACCGGATCGCGTCCTCGTCGGCGAGGTGCCCGGGGACGTGCAGCGCGGCTCCGCTTCCCGCCAGCCGCTCCCCGACGATCTGCTGCTCGGCGGCGAAGGTCGCGATGAACTGCGGGACCCCCGCCCACAGGGCGGTCAGGGCGCTGCCGCTGCCGCCGTGGTGGAGCACGGCCGAGCAGCCCGGCAACAGGGCGGCCAGCGGGAGGTGTTCGGCGACCCTGACCGAGTCGGGCACGGTGCCGAGCGCGGCGACGTCCCGGGCGGTGGCGGTGAGCACCACCTCGCAGTCCAGCCCTTCGAGGGCGGCGACGATCCGGGGGAGCAGGAACGAGTCGGGCCCGCACAGCGTCGACAGGGCGGTGGACCAGGTGACGCAGACCCGGGTCCGCTCCGGCGGCCGGGCGGTCCAGGCCGGCGCGGCCCCGGAACCGTTGTACGGGACGTAGCGGACGGGCAGCCGCTCGGCCAGGACCGGCACCTTCAACGACCCCGGGCTCGGGTCGACGACCCGCTCGATCATCCCGAGGTCGAACGTTCCCAGGCCGTACCGGGGGAACGAGCCGCTGTGGTCGGTGGGGACGATCCGCATGTGCTCGGGGTCGTGCGGACTCGCCGGGCCCCACAGGCACAGGGCCGACGGGACGCCGGACAGCTTGGCGACGAGCAGGCCCTCCAGGCTCCCCGGATCGTGCAGGACCAGCTGCGGCCGCCAGTCCCCGGCGTAGGACACGGCCGCGTCGAAGCCCCGGGCGGCCGACTCCGCCAGGGCCGGCTCGGTCTCCGCCGCGAAGCGTCCGGCGTCGAACGCGTCGAGCCGGTCGAGCCGTTCACCCGTCACCGGGTGCGGGGGGAGCCAGGGGTACGGCCAGATCCCCCGGACCGCCTCCGCGTGGTACTGCAGCCGGAGCCGCAGCACCTCCTCCATCGCCGACAGGACCGGCACCGGCAGCAGGCCGGACCGGCCGACGGCGTCCGCCTGGGAGGCGGCGCACAGCACCCGGACCTCGTGGCCGGCCGCCTGGAGCGCCCAGCCCAGGGGGACCATGGCCGCGTACTGGGTGGGCCAGGACGACACGGTGAACAGGACGCGCACGGTGAACTCCCTTCGTCTCGATGCGCTTGGACCGTCCCGTCCGCCTCACTTGGCGCCGAGGGCGGTCCACACGTCGGCGTCCATCCACGTGGGGAGGGTGTCCTCCCCGTTGGTGCCCTTCTCCACGAAGACGAGGTTGTGGTACGCGTGCACCCCGGTCACGGTGGCCTGGGTCACCGTGGGACGGCTGACGGCGGGGTCCCGGTGCTCCCGGTGGTGCAGGTCGTCGATCAGCTCCTTGACGAGACCCAGCGAGGTGTCGGGCCCGGCGACGCCGCCGGAGCTGCCGCCGAAGTCGCCGAAGTAGGCGGTCTGGAGGTCCTCGATCACGTACAGGCCGCCGGGCCGCACCAGCGGGAACAGCGTCCGGAACGAGGTGCGCACGTGCTCGTTGACGTGACTGCCGTCGTCGATGACCAGGTCGAACGGGCCGTGCTCGCGGGCCATCGCGGTCAGGTACTCCGGATCGTTCTGGTCGCCGACCAGCGCCGTGATCCGGGGCTCGGTCAGCGCCGTCTTGTCGTACAGGTCCAGGCCGAAGACCTCGCCCCGGGGGAAGAAGCGCTTCCACATCTTCAGCGAGCCGCCGCCCAGATCGTCCTCGAAGCCGCCGATCCCGATCTCCAGGATCCGCACCGGACGGTCGCGGTAGCGGGCGAAGTGACGCTCGTAGTGGGCCGTGTACCAGTGGAAGCTGGCCCACTTGTCGGAGCCGTACCGGATGGACAGCTCGCCCAGGTCGGGGCGGCGCCCCGTGCAGCCGGCCATCAGGGTGGCCGTGGCCTGGGCGGCCGCGCGCAGCACCGTGTTCATCTCGGTGAGGAGCTCGCGCAGCCGCGCGGGGTCCTCGGGCGTGGGCAGGAAGGAGTTGGTGAAGTCCCCGGTGCGCGGGGAGTCCGTCGGCCCGTAGAGCCGGCGGATCAGCCCCGCGGCGGTGAACGTCACCCGGGAGCGGACCCGGGCGGATTCCTCGGCGACCACCCGGACCGGCTCGTCGCGCACCATGCGCAGCGCGACGCCGTGCCGCTCACCGCCGTGGGTGAGGTCGAGCGCCACCTCGACGGGGGTGGTGTTGGCCGGTTCGGGGCAGCGGAACACCACCTCCTCGACGAGGACGCGCGCCACCTCGGCGAGACCGGCGTCCTTCAGCAGGACGTCGATCTCGTCGTCGGTGCCGGCTCCGGCTCGGATCAGGCGTCGGATCAGGGCGTTCTCTGCGGCATCCACCATGTCGGCGTCCCATCGGTCCACTCGCTCCGGGAAGAGGTCCCGAACACCGTCGACGGCCGCCCTGGAGACCCGCTCGACCGACACTGAACGCGGAGCCGGAGGCGCCGTCCGCCCCGCGGGCCCCGGCTCAGAAGTCCGCGCGGTGGTCGGCCACCCACTCCGCGAACGTCCGGGCCGGCCGCCCGGTGATGTGCTCGGCGGTCGGGCCCACCGGGACGTCCACCGGGTCCTGCAGCAGCCAGTCCACCGCCTCCTCCGGCATGCCCTGCCCCAGCCACAGGGCGCGGGCCCCGTCCACCGTCAGCTCCTCGAAGCGCAGTTCGCGGCCCAGGACCCGGCTCAGCGTGCGCACCTGCTCGTGCTTGGCCAGGGACTCCGGCCCGGCGAAGGAGTAGGCCCGCCCGGCGTGCCCGTCCTGGAGCAGCGCCGCCAGCGCCACGTCGGCGATGTCGGCCTCGTGCACCGGGGCGCTGCGGGCCGCGCCGAAGGGGGCGCGGACCAGGCCCTCGGCCCGGATGGTGGGGGCCCACCAGGTCAGCAGGTTGGCCATGAACTCGCCCGGCCTGACGTGGGTCCACTCCAGACCGGAGGCCTCCACCGCCCGCTCGACCGCGGTGTGGTGGTCGCCGCTGTAGTCCCCGTCCGCGTACTCGGCCGACACCGAGGAGAGCACGACGATCCGCCGCACCCCGGCCTTGGCGGCCCGCGCCGCGAACTCCTCGGCCGTGCCGGGCAGCGGGAAGAGGTAGGCCCGGTCGACCCCGGCGAGCGCGGTGTCCAGGCTGGACGGATCGGCGAGGTCGCCGCGCACCACCTCCACCCCCTCGGGCAGCGCGGCCCGCTCGGGCGACCGGGTCATCGCCCGCACCCGCTCGCCCGCCGCCAGCAGACCCTTCACCACGTGCCGGCCCACGTTCCCCGTGGCACCCGTCACCAGAACGGTCATGTCGTCTCCTTCGTGCGTCGTTTTCCTGTCGTACTGCGGTGTGTTCCGTTCCTGCCGGGCTCCACCGCCCGTCGAGCGGGCGTTGCCACCCTCGGGCAGCGTGCGCACATCTCCGTGCGCACACCCCAAGTCACGATCCGGGAGGGACCATGACCGGCGCGGAGGAACGGGTGGCCGTCGTCACCGGGGCGACCAGTGGGATCGGCCTCGCCGTGGCCCGCACACTGGGCCGCGAAGGGCTGCGGATCTTCATCTGCGCCCGGGACGGCGACGCGGTCGCCGAGACCGTCAAACTCCTGCGGGAGGAGGGCGTGGAGGCCGACGGCCAGAGCTGCGACGTGCGCTCCACGGAGCAGGTGGACGCCTTCGTGCGCGCCGCCGTCGCCCGCTACGGCCCGGTCGACGTCCTCGTCAACAACGCGGGGCGCAACGGCGGCGGCCCCACCGCCGAGCTGACGGACGAGCTGTGGCTCGACGTGCTCGACACCAATCTCACCAGCGTGTTCCGGGTGACCAGGGCCGCGCTGACCACCGGCGGCATGCTCGAACGCGGCCGCGGCCGGGTCGTCAACATCGCCTCCACCGGCGGCAAGCAGGGCGTGGTGCTCGGCGCCCCGTACTCCGCCTCCAAGCACGGCGTCGTCGGCCTCACCAAGGCCCTGGGCCTGGAACTGGCCAGGACCGGCATCACCGTCAACGCCGTCTGCCCCGGCTACGTGGAGACCCCCATGGCCGAGCGGGTGCGCGCGGGGTACGCGGCGGTGTGGGACACCACCCCCGAGGCCGTCCTCGAACGCTTCGAGGCGAAGATCCCGCTGGGCCGGTACAGCACCCCCGAGGAGGTGGCGGGGCTGGTCGGCTACCTGGTCACGGACACGGCCGCGGCCATCACCGCCCAGGCCCTCAACGTCTGCGGCGGCCTGGGCAACTACTGATCCGCCGGAGCGCCTCGCCGCTCCGCCCGCGCCCGCCGCCCCGCCCCGCGTCACGCCGGCCCGTCCGCCGCGCCGACGTCCGGGTCCGGGTCGGCGGGCGTCCCCTTGAGCTCGTGGAAGCCGGGGGTGCCGGCGACCAGCAGCGTGCCGTCCCACAGGCGTCCCGCCGCCTCCCCGCGCGGCACGCGGGAGAGGACCGGGCCGAAGAACGCCACCGCGGGCCGGGCCGGCTCCGCCGGGTCCGACACGGCGACCACCGGGGTCCCGGTGCGCGGGCCGAGCAGTCCCAGCGCGTCGGTGTGCGAGGCCCGCAGCCGCTTGTCGTACGCGGTGCCCGCGCCGGCCGCCGCGAGCCCGGCCGGCAGCCCCGCGACGGCCAGGGCCACCGCGGGGTCGTCGATCCAGCGCTTGGTGCGGTCGGCCCACAGGGCCTCGTGGAAGCGGACCAGGGCCCGCTGCCCGTGCTCGTGGAGCACGGCCGTCGCGATCCGCGCGGGCACCAGGAGGTAGCCCCCGGGGTCCCCCTCCGGATCCTCGTCGAGGCCCTCGTTGAGGAAGGTCAGGCTCATCAGGTGCCAGCGCAGGTCCAGCGGGCGGACCCGGGCCGCCTCCCGGAGCCAGCGGGAGGTCAGCAGGGTGTACGGACAGGAGGGGTCGAACCACACGTCCACGGTTCGGGTGTCCAACGGTCGTCCTTCCTTCGAGGAGCACGGGGCTCGGGCGGAGGGGTGCGGGAGGCGTTCACACGGTCGCGTTGCGCATGCCGCGGATGCCGGCCCAGACGCCCAGCACCGCGATGGCGACCGCCGCGACCACCCCGTACAGCACGCTCGTCTCGGCCATCCGGCCGGCGAAGAGGGCGCGTTCGGCCTCGACCACGTAGGTCACGGGGTTGATCCGGCTCAGCACGTACAGCCAGCCCGGCGCCGAGGCCTGGGTGATGGGCAGCAGGACCCCGGAGAGCAGCAGCAGGGGGAAGAAGATCACCTGCTGCACCCCGTAGAAGAGGGTCTGCTGCTTGCGGGAGCGGAGCGCCAGAGTGAAGGAGAGGGCGCCGATCCCGACGCCGAAGACGCTCAGCAGCGCGAGGCCCGCGACGGCGCCGGCCAGGTGGAGGCGGAAGTCGGTGGGCAGCAGCAGGACGAGGATCAGCAGGGCCTGCGTGAGCAGGACCACGACCTCCTTCAGGGTCCGGCCGACGAGCATGGACGCCCGGTTGAGCGGGGTGACGAGCATCCGCTCGAAGGCGCCCGAGGAGATCTCGTTGAGCAGCGAGGCGCCGGCCCCCGCGGTGGCGGAGAGGCCCAGCAGCACGAGCATGCCGGGCACGAACCACTGCCAGGGGGAGCCCGTTCCGGTCCCGCCGCCGCTCGTGCCCATGCTCGGGAGGAGCGGCGCGAACAGCCCGAGGAACAGGAAGGGCAGCATCATCGTGAAGAGGAGCCCGGCGGGCTGACGGAGTTCGGGCAGCAGCTCGCGGGCGAACGCGGTGCGGGTGTCGTCGATCACCTTCATGGTCAGGCTCCGGGGTGCGCGTCGGCGGCGTCGGCGGGGGCGGGGTCGGCGCTCTCCCGAAGGGTGCGGCCGGTCAGGGTGAGGAAGACGTCGTCGAGGGTGGGGCGGGCGAGCCGGGCGCTGCGCACCCGTAACCCGGCCGCGTCCAGCCGGCGCAGCAGGCCCGGCAGCAGGACGTCGCCGTCGGAGGCGCGCACCCGCACCTCCGTGTCCTCGGCGTTCGCCTCCCGCACGCCGGGCAGGGCGCGGGCCAGTTCGGCCGCCCGTCCCGCGTCGGCGGCGTCGGCGGTCCCCACGGTGACGAGGTCGCCCGCCAGGTCGGCCTTGAGGTTCTCGGGGGAGTCGTCGGCGATCACCCGGCCGTGGTCGACGACCAGCACCCGCCGGGCCCAGAGGTCGGCCTCCTCCAGGTAGTGGGTGGTGAAGACCACGGTGGTGCCGAGGTCCTTGTGCAGCCGCAGGACGTGCTCCCAGATGTTGGCGCGGCTGTGCGGGTCGAGACCGGTGGTGGGCTCGTCGAGGAAGAGCAGCTCCGGCTCGTGGACCAGGGCCATGGCGATGTCCAGGCGGCGGCGCTGGCCGCCGGAGAGGGTGCCCACCGTCCGGCGGGCCAGGCCCTCCAGCTCCAGCGCGCCCAGCAGGCGCTCGGCGCGGGCGCGGGACTCCGCCCTGCCCAGTCCGTAGGCGCGGCCCTGGGTGACGAGCTCGTCGGTGACGCGGAAGTTGGTCCCGGCGCTGTTGCCCTGGCCCAGGTAGCCGATGCGGCGGCGCACTCCGGCGGGGTCGGTCGCGACGTCGTGCCCGGCGACGGTCGCGGTGCCCGAGGACGGGGGGAGCAGGGTGGTGAGCATCCGCAGACTGGTGGTCTTCCCGGCGCCGTTCGGGCCGAGGAACGCGACGACGGATCCCGCTTCGATGTCGAGGTCGAGGCCGCGCACGGCTTCGACGGTCTCTCCCTTGGCGCGGAAACTGCGGGTGAGTCCGCGTGTGTGGATCATGGGTTCTCCCGTACGGGGGTCGTGGAGGGGCGGGGCCTGGGAGGGCACGCTGGTCATGGCTCCGCGGGGGCCGGGGTCCGGCCCCGGACAGGCCGAGGGGAAGTCAGATGCTCTGGGCTCTTGACTTCTGAGAGCTTAGAAGCGTCAATAACGTCTTTGTCAGCCTTGCTGACGGTTCCGAGCGCCCCTTCGAACCGCCCGTCACGAGCCCCTTCCTCCCCGGGCCGCCACCGTCCAGCGCCCCTCCACCGGCCCGCCAGCGGCGGCGCCCACGCTGGCCGCCCACTGGGCGAGCGGCCGACGGCCGCACGGGAAGGGCGGTGCATCCCCTTGGCACGACTCACGCGCAGACGGCTGATGGAGCTCTCGGCGGCCTCCGGGGGCGCCGCGCTGCTCGGCGGCACGGCGGCGCAGGCCGCCCCGCGCCCCGCAGGCGGTCCGCCGCCACTGGGGCCGGTGGTGATCGGGCCGGCCGACCCCCGGTACGTCGAGCTCACCACCCGCGGGCACAACGGCCGCTTCACGGGCTCCCCGGACGTGGTGCACCTGGTCGGCTCGGCCGAGCAGGTGGTCCGCGCCGTGGAGGAGGCCGCCCGCGACCGGAAGCGGATCGCCGTCCGCAGCGGCGGCCACTGCTTCGAGGGCTTCGTGGACGACCCCGCCGTACGGGTCCTCGTCGACGTCTCCGAGATGGCGGCCGTCTCCCACGACCCGGAGCGGGAGCTCTTCGCCGTCGAGTCCGGCGCCACGCTCGGGCGGGTCTACCGGACGCTCTACCTGGGGTGGGGCGTGAC
The DNA here is from genome assembly GCF_039535475.1 of Streptomyces showdoensis. Classification (NCBI taxonomy): domain Bacteria; kingdom Bacillati; phylum Actinomycetota; class Actinomycetes; order Kitasatosporales; family Streptomycetaceae; genus Streptomyces; species Streptomyces showdoensis. Next base: position 194,726 of record NZ_BAAAXG010000004.1, read on the forward strand.
GCTTCCCGGCGGCGGCTGCCCCACCGTCGGGGTGGGCGGGCACGTCGCCGGCGGCGGGTACGGGGCGCTCTCCCGCCGGTACGGGCTGGTCGTCGACCACCTGTACGGCGTCGAGGTCGTCGTCGTGGACCGGTCGGGCCGGGCCCGGATCGTCGAGGCCACCCGCGACTCGACCGGCGCCGAGCGCGAGCTGTGGTGGGCGCACACCGGCGGCGGCGGAGGCACCTTCGGCGTCGTCACCCGCTACCTCTTCCGCTCACCGGGGGCGTCGGGCGCCCCCGGCGGGCTGCTGCCCCGGCCGCCCGCCGCCGTGCGGTCGGTCTCCCTCGGCTGGCAGTGGCAGGACCTGGACCGGGAGGCCTTCGTCCGGCTGCTGCGCGTCCACGGCGACTGGCACCGTCGGCACGCCGGGGTCGACTCCCCGTACGCGGAGCTGTCCAGCGGACTCACCCTCGGCCACCGGGCGAGCGGCCGGATCACCGTGGACGCCGCCCTCGACGCCTCCCGGCCCCGCGCGGGAGAGCTCCTCGACGCCTTCGTGGCCGAACTCACCGGCGCCGTCGCCGCCCCGTACACGGTGACCGCGGCCACCACGCCCTGGCTCAAGTCGGTGCTGGGCGGCGTGCAGTGGCCCGGCGGGGCCCGGTTCAAGTCCAAGTCGACGCTGCTGCGGACCCCCTGGAACGACCGGCAGGCCGGCGTCCTGCACACGTACCTGAACCGGGGCGGCGAGGAGTTCGCCACCGCGGGCGTCTACCTCACCTTCCTCGGCGGCCGGATCAACACCGTCCGCCCCGACGCCACCGCCATGCCCCACCGCGACTGCCTGTTCAGCGTCGTCCACGAGGCCCTGTGGGGTGAGGAGCGGCAGACCGAGGGCCAACTGGCCTGGGTCCGCGGCCTCTACCGCGAACTGCACGCCGACACCGGCGGGGTCCCCGTACCCGACGAGGCCAACGGCGGCGCGTACCTCAACTATCCGGACACCGACCTCGCCGATCCGCGCTGGAACACCTCGGGCGTGCCCTGGAGCACGCTCTACCACCGGGGCAACCACCGGCGGCTGCAACGGGCCAAGGAACGCTGGGACCCGCTGGACCTGTTCCACCACGCCCTGTCCGTCCGTCCGCCCGAGCGGTTCTCCAGCCGCCGTCCAGGGCGGGGACCGACGCTGGGGCCCCACTGACCCGCAGTGGAGCCGGACGGAGGACCATGGCACTTCCCGTGACCCACCACACCGAACACGCGATCACGGTGGCCGCCGCGGCGCGGCGCGTCTTCGGCCTGATCGTCGACGTCGGCCGCTGGCCGGAGACCTTTCCGCCCACCGTGCACGTCGAACACGTCGAGCGGGGCGAGACGGAGGAGCGCATCCGGATCTGGGCCACCGCCAACGGGCAGGTCAAGACCTGGACCTCACGCCGGCTGCTCGACCGCGAGCGGCTCAGCGTCCGCTTCCGCCAGGAGGTCTCCCAGCCGCCGGTGGCCGCCATGGGCGGGGAGTGGATCGTCGAGCCGCTCTCCGACACCGAGAGCCGGGTCCGGCTGCTGCACGACTTCCGTGCCGTCGACGACGACCCGGAGCAGACGGAGTGGATCCGGCGCGCGATCGACCACAACAGCGCCGCCGAACTGGCCGCCTTGCGCGCCGCGGCCGAACAGGCAGAGAACCGGGCGGAGCTCGTCCTGACCTTCGAGGACACCGTGGAGTTCACCGGCGACCTCAAGGCCGCCTACGCCTTCGTCGACGAGGCCGGACGCTGGCCCGAACGGCTGCCCCACGTGGCCCGCGCCGCCCTGGCCGAGGAGACGCCCGGGGTGCAGACCCTGGAGATGGAGACCAGGACGGCGGACGGCTCCTCGCACACCACGAGCTCCGTCCGGATCTGCTTCCCGCACGAGCGGATCGTCTACAAACAGCTGGTCACCCCCGCCCTGATGACCGCCCACACCGGGGCGTGGCTGTTCGCCGAGGGCCGGATCACCTCCGTGCACACCGTCGTCCTCAACGAGCAGGCCGTCACGGAGGTCCTCGGGCCGGACGCCACCGTCGCCGACGCCCGGCGGTTCGTCCGCGGCGCCCTGAGCCGCAACAGCACCACCACCATGGAACACGCGGTCGCCCACGTCCGGAGGGAACGGGGCTGACGCACGCACGGAGAGGGGGGAGGACCGGTGATCCGGTCCTCCCCCCTCTCGCGCTGTCAGTCCTTCGCGCCCTCCAGCACCGCCTCGGACAGCCAGTCCACCGCGTCGGGGTACGTGAACGGGTGCATGAACGCCCCCGCCCGGACGTCCCGGTAGAGCCGCGCCAGCGGATGGGTGCCGGAGTACGAGGCGCCGCCGATCACCGAAAGGCAGTCCGAGACGATCTCCGGCGCCAGCCGGTTCACCATCAGCTTGGCGCGCTGGAAGTCCAGCATCATGCGCCGGCCCCGCTCCGCCGGATCGGCGTCGAAGGCGTACGCCAGGTGGTCCGCCACCGTCAGGGTGCCGGCCACCGTGGTCCGCAGCGCGTACAGCCGGGCCTCGATCTCGGCGATCAGCGTGCGCGTCGCGGCGCCCGCCGCCGGCAGCCCGCCCCGCCGGGCCAGCTCCGCCACCACGTGGTCGCGGGCGGCCTGCGCCACCCCCACGTAGATCCCGAGCATGGTGATTGAACTGACCGTCTGACCCGCCAGGGCCGCGTCCGAACGCTCCCCGACCGGCCCCCGCAGGAACACGTCCTCGGCCCGGACCGGACAGTCCTCCAGGAGCACGTCCACGCTGCCCGAGGCCCGCATGCCGAGCCCGTCCCAGTTGTCCAGGACCCGTAGCCCCGGTGCCGTCCGCGGCAGCACGGCCGCCGCCGAGCGCACCACCCCGGCCACCTCCACCCGCGCCGAGACCACGAAGTCGGTGGCGATCGGCGCCATGCTCGCCAGGGTCTTGCGGCCCGACAGCAGCCAGCCGCCGTCCGGCGCGGGCCGCAGCCGGGTGACCACCTTGCCGCCGCCCGCGTCCTTGACCGTCGTGCACACCACCGCCTCGCCCGAGCCCATGCCCCGCAGCAGCCGCTCGGCGAGCGCCCGCGCCGGACCGTCCCCGTGCCGCCACTCGTGGGCGAAGGTCAGCCCCCGGCTGAGCTGCATGTGCAGCGCGAGCGCCGTGGACGCGTCCGCCTCCGCCACCGTCGTCAGGGCCAGGCACACGTCGTGCAGCGAGCCGACCCCCAGGCCACCCAGCCCGGTCGGCACGGTGGCCCCGAGCACCCCCTCCGCGCGCAGCCCCGCGAACACCTCCGCCGGGAAGGCGCCCGCCCGGTCGGCCCGCCCGGCCCCGGCCCGTACCGCCGGAAGGTGTCCTTCCAGCAGACCGAGCAGCGCCCGGCCGGAGGCGGTCCTCGGCTCGCGCAGATCGGGCGCGACCGCCAGGGTCCCGTCGTACGTGGTCATCGTGTTCCCCGCTTCCTTCACTCGACTCCCCTTCCCTGCCGCCCGGTTCGGACCGGGACGGCTCCGATGGTGCACAGCGCCCGTCGAGGCCCGTTCGAGAGCCGCTGCCCCTCGGCCGCGGCCCGGGCACCGGCCGGTTCAGCCGGCCGGCCCGTCCGCCGTCTCCCGCAGATAGCGGTCCAGGGCCCGCCGGTGGTAGCCCGGGCCGAACCGCGCCCCGGCCGCCTCCGGCACCAGGCGCCGCAGCTTCACCACCGAGGGGCAGTGCGAGAAGGCGCTGTCGCCCCCGCCCACGACCACCTCCTCGGCGTCCAGTCCCAGCCGCCGCTTGAGGTGCGCGACGAGCTCCCGCACCTCCACGCAGTCGCCGGAGGCCACGTTCACGACCTCGTCGCGCACCCCGGAGGCCAGCAGCCCGTCCACCAGCCCGACGAAGTCCGCCACGTGCAGCAGGTCCCGCCGGGCCCCCGGATGCACCCGGACCCGCCCCTCGCGCAACTGCGACACCAGCGCCGGGACCAGCCGGAAGTCCGGCCCGTGCGGCCCCAGCACGTAACCGAGGCGCAGCACCAGATGGGCCGCGCCCGACTCCCGCACGAGCTGCTCCAGGGCGAACTTGTGCCGCCCGTAGCGGGTGCTCGGCACGAGCGGGTCGTCCTCGCGGCCCCGGCAGCCGGGACCGCCGTACATGCTGGCCGTGGAGAGGAAGACCAGCAGCTCGCCGCGGCGGCGGCAACGGGCGGCCGTCTCCCGCACCAGCGCCGCCTCCCGCTCGTGCTCGGCGTCCGGCAGGTGCTGGCGCGGCACGCCCGCCGCCAGCACCGTCACCCCGGGATGCGACGCGCGCAACGGCCACAGATGCCGGGCGATGAAACCCTTGCCGATGATGTCCATGACCGCGTGACCCTACGGCTCCGGTGCCACGACACCCTCGTGCCCGGCTCGACGGCGGCCCCGGGCGCGGCCAAGCGGAGTCGAGGGGTGATCGAGGACGCCTGCCTAGCGTCCTCCCCATGACGGCGAGGATGACCGACGGCGAGTTGGGGCGTGTGCTGCTGACCCTGCGCGGCGTCCAATGGATTCTGGGCACCAAAGGAGATCCGTACGCGCTGCTGCTCCGCGCGGCCGGAGACGACCCGAACGACCTCGGGCGGCAGGTCCGCGACCGGGGTCCCCTCTACTGGAGCAGCGCCGAGGCGTGGGTGACGGCCGATCACGAGGTGGCCGCGGCCGCCCTGGCCGACCCGCGGCTCACCCCCCGGCCGCCCGACCCCGGCCCGCCGCACGGCGAACCCGCCGGGGAGCCCGCGCCCTGGGACGTACCGGCCCTGCGGGAGGCGCTGCCGCTGCCCGAGCTGCCGGCGACGCTCGACCGCGCGGAGTACGAGCGGCTCCACCGCTGGGCCGGACCGGTGCTGGGCGAGGAGGCCCTGCGCCGCCTGCTCCCGGCGGCCGTCCGCGCCTACCGGGGGCGGGCGGCCGCGCTCGGGGAGCGCTTCGACCTGGTCGACGACCTGGTCAGGCCCGCCACCACGGAGGCCGCGCGCGTCCTGCTCGGCGTGCCGGCGCGGCACGCCGAGCGCTTCACCCGGCTGTGCGCCGAGGCCTCGGGCGTGCTGGACGCCACGCTCTGCCCGCCGCGACTGGACACCGCCCGCCGCTACGGCGCCGCGCTCCCGGAGCTCCGCGCGCTGCTGGCCGAGACGGTCCGCGAGGCCGGGGCGCGGCGCGCGGACGACCCGACCGGACGGCCCCCCGGCCCGGGCCTGGCCGGGCGGCTCCTCGCCGCCCCGGGACCCGACGGGCCGCCCGCGCCCGCCGACGTCCTGACGGTCTGCGCCCTGCTGACCCTGGTGGGCGTCGAGCTCGCCACCACCCTGACCGCCGACGCGGTCGCCCTGCTCCTCGACCACCCCGACCAGTGGCGGGCGCTGCGGGAGGACCCCGGGCTCGCGACCGCCTGCGTCGCGGAGACCGTGCGCTGCGCCCCGCCCGTACGGCTCCACCGGCTGTACGCGGACCAGGACCTGGAACTCGCCGGCACCAAGGTGGCGCGGGGCGAGGAACTCGTCGTGCTCACCGCGGCCGCGCACCGCGACCCGGGCCGCCACACCGACCCGGACCGGTTCGACGTCCACCGGCCCGCCCACGGCCGCCGCCTCCTTCCGGAGGACGGACGCCTCGACGCCCTCGTCGGCCCGGCGGCCCGGCTGGCGGCCGAGGCGGCCCTGCGGGCCTGCGCGGCGGAGCTGCCCGGCCTGGCCGGCACCGGCGAGGTGCTGCGCCGGCTCCGCGCACCGATCACCGGGGGCGTGTTCCGCTTCCCCGTCGCACGCCGGGACACCGGCCGTGCCCACCCGACCCCCTGAACCGGACCCAATGACCGCGAGGAAGGCCCCCCATGTGCCGTGTCTGTGGAGGACCCGTCCGTCAGTTCTTCGACTTCGGGCGCCAGCCGCTCTCCGACGCCTTCGTGGACCCCGACCGGGTCGACGAGGAGTACTTCTACCGGCTCGCCGTGGGCCTCTGCGAGTCCTGCGGCATGACCCAGCTCCTGGACGAGGTCCCCCGGGACCGCATGTTCCACGAGGCCTACCCCTACCACTCGTCCGGCTCGGCCCACATGCGCCGCCACTTCGAGCAGACGGCCGGCCGGCTCTCCCGCGCCCATCTGCGCGGCGACGACCCCTTCGTGGTGGAGATCGGCTGCAACGACGGCGTGATGCTGCGGGCCCTGGCCAAGGAGGGCATCCGCCACCTGGGCGTCGAGCCCTCCGGCGGCGTCGCCGAACTCGCCCGCCAGCAGGGCGTCCGGGTCCGCAACACCTTCTTCGAGGAGGGGACGGCGGCCGAGATCCGGGCCGCGGACGGCCCCGCCGACCTCGTCTACTCGGCCAACACCATCTGCCACATCCCTTACCTCGACTCCGTCTTCCGCGGCCTCGACACGCTGCTCGCCCCGCACGGCGTCTTCGTCTTCGAGGACCCCTACCTCGGCGACATCCTGGAACGCACCACCTTCGACCAGATCTACGACGAGCACTTCTACTTCTTCACCCTCACCTCGGTGCGCACCGCCGCCGCCCGGTACGGCTTCGAGGTCGTCGACGTCGAACGGCTGCCGGTACACGGGGGCGAGCTCCGCTACACCCTCCGGCGGGCCGGCCGGGGCGCCCCGAGCCCGGCCGTCGCCGAGCTGGCCGCCGAGGAGGAGCGCAGGGGGCTGTGCAGGCCCGAGGTCTTCGAGGGCTTCGCCGCCGGGATCGAGCGCATCCGCACCGATCTGACCGACCTCCTGCGCGGCCTGCGGGCCGACGGCAAGCGGGTGGTCGGCTACGGCGCCACCGCCAAGAGCGCCACCGTGACCAACTACTGCGGCATCGGGCCCGAGTTGATCGAGTGGGTCTGCGACGCGACGCCCGCCAAGCACGGACGGCTCACCCCCGGCACGCACATCCCGGTCCGTCCGACCGAGGCGCTGACCGAGCCCTACCCGGACTACGCGGTGCTGTTCGCCTGGAACCACGCCGAGGAGATCATGGCCAAGGAGCGGCTGTTCCGCGAGTCCGGCGGCCGCTGGATCGTCTACGCGCCCGAGGTCCGCGTCATCTGACCCCGCAGAACGCCGTCGGCCAGGCCGGCGGCGATATCCAGCAGACCCCAGCAGACCCCAGCAGACGAGGACGGTGTCATGGAGTCGCGACAGCTCGCCGTGGACGGCGCGTTCGAGTTCCGGCCGAAGATCTTCACCGACGAACGAGGGCTCTTCGTCTCGCCCTTCCAGGAGACGGCCGCCCGGCAGACCCTGGGCCACCCCCTGTTCCCCGTGGCCCAGACCAATCACAGCCGCTCCCGCCGCGGCACGATCCGGGGCGCCCACTACACCCTCACGCCTCCCGGCATCGCCAAGTACGTGTACTGCGCGCGCGGCAGCGCCCTGGACATCGTCATCGACGTCCGGGTCGGCTCGCCGACCTACGGACGCTCGGAGGCCGTCCTGCTCGACCAGGAGGAGTTCCGCGCCGTCTACTTCCCCGTCGGCGTGGCCCACGCCTTCGTGGCGCTGGAGGACGACACCGTCATGTCGTACATGCTCTCCGGCGAGTACGTACCGGAGAACGAGCTCTCCCTGTCGGTGTACGACCCGGCGCTCGACCTGGCGCTGCCGGAGGGCCTCGACCCGGTCATGTCCCCGCGCGACCGGGCCGCGCCCACCCTGGAGACGGCGGAGAAGTCCGGCACCCTCCCCGACTACCGCCGGTGTCTGGAGCTCGAACGGGCACTGTGCGGCGGCCCGGTCCGATGACCGCCGGAGGGCGGCCTCCGGCCCGCCGGCCGGCCGTCGCCGTGCTCGGTGCGACGGGCTGTGTGGGCCGTGCGGTCACCGCCGCCTTCGAACGGGCCGGCCGGCCGGTCCTCGGAGTGGCCCGGCGCCCGCCGCCGGACCCGGCCGGCCGCCGGTTCCACCCGCTCGACCTCGCCGCCGTGGACGCCGCCGAACTCGCGGAGCTCCTCGCCGCCGCCGGGGTCGGCACCGTGGTCAACGCGGCCGGCGGCTGGGTCACCGGCCCGGCGGAGAACGAGCGCGCCCACGTCCGCCTCGTGGAGAACGTGCTCGACGCGTGCGCCCGGCTGCCGGACCCGGTCCGGCTGGTGCAGCTCGGCACCGTCCACGAGTACGGCCCGCTGCCGGCCGGCACCGCCGCCGACGAGACCCTCGTCCCGCGCCCCGAGTCCGTCTACGCGCGCACGAAGCTCGCCGGGGCCGAAGCCGTGCTCCGGGCCACCCGCGCGGGCGCCGTGGACGGGGTGGTGCTCCGCGTGGTCAACCTCTGCGGGCCGGACGTGTCGGCGGCCGGATTCCTCGGCGCCGCCGTCCGCCGGCTGCGCGCCGCCACCCCGGACCGGCCCGCCGAACTGACCGTCGCCGACGCCCGCCGGGACTTCCTGGACGTACGCGACCTGGCCGCGGCCGTCCTGGCGGCCGCCGCCGCCCCCGTGACCGGACAGGTCGTCAACGTGGGCCGCGGCGAGGCCGTACCCCTGTCCCACCTGCTCGACCTGCTCATCGCCGCAGCGGCCCCGCCGCCGGGCGCGGTACGGCTGCGCACCGCACCCGTCGACTCCCGCGGCGGCGACTGGACCCTGGCCGACATCGGCCGGGCGGCCCGCCTGCTGGGCTGGCGGCCGGAGGTCGACCTGCCGACATCGATCAAGGACATGTGGGACGCGAGCCGCGCGGACCACCCAGTGGAGCACGCATGACCGAAGCCACCACGCGCCGCGCGAGTCCGCGGCGCCCCACCACCCCCGCCACCCCCACACCCCTGCGCGTCGCCGCCTCGGCCCGCGCCCGCGAGGGCGTCCGCACCCCGAACGACGACTTCCACGACTGGTTCGGGGCGCTCGCCGAACGCTCCTACACCCGGGTCGAGCGGGTCCCGCTCGACGGGCTCGACGGCTGGGAGACCGACCCCCGCACCGGCAACCTGCGCCACCACACGGGCCGCTTCTTCACCGTGGAGGGCCTCGACGTGCGCATCCCGGGCGGACCGGTGCCCGCCTGGAGCCAGCCCATCATCAACCAGCCCGAGATCGGCGTCCTGGGCATCCTGGTCAAGGAGTTCGACGGCGTCCTGCACTGCCTGATGCAGGCCAAGGTCGAGCCGGGCAACGCGGGCGGGCTGCAGATCTCCCCGACCGTGCAGGCCACCCGCAGCAACTACACCGGCGTCCACGGCGGCCGGCCCGTGCCCTACCTGGACCTGTTCCGGGACCCCGGCCCCCGGGGCCCGCTCGTCGACGTCCGCCAGTCCGAGCAGGGCTCCGCCTTCCACCACAAGCGCAACCGGAACATGGTGGTCGAGGCCGACGGCGAGGTGGAGGTCCACGAGGGCTTCCGCTGGTTCACCCTGGGCCAGCTGCACCGGCTGCTCGCCGAGCGGGACCTGGTCAACATGGACGCCCGGACCGTGCTGTCCTGCCTGCCCTTCGCGCACGCGGAGCTCGCCCGCGAACTCGGGCCGCCCGCGGACCCGTTCCGCGCCGCCCTGTTCCGCTCCTGCGACCCGACGGCCGGGTCCCGGCACTCGCTGGGCTCCGTGCTCAGCTGGATCACCGAGGCCCGGACCCGCACCGAGGTCCGCGCCCACCGCGTCCCGCTCGCCGGACTCCCCGGCTGGCACCGCACCCGCGACCGCGTCTCCCACGAGAGCGGGGCCTTCTTCGACGTCATCGGCGTCCGCGTGGAGGCCCGGGGCCGGGAGGTCGCCGGCTGGTCCCAGCCGATGATCGAACCCCACGGCACCGGCGTCGTCGCCTTCCTGACCCGGACCCTCGACGGGGTCCTGCACGTCCTGATGCACGCCCGGGCCGAGGCGGGCTACATGGACGTCGTGGAACTCGCGCCCACCGTCCAGTGCACCCCCGACTCCTACGCCTACCTGCCGGAGAGCGCCCGGCCGCGGTTCCTCGACGAGGTGGAGCGCGCGGAACCCGGACGGATCCGCTTCCAGTCCGTCCTCTCCGAGGAGGGCGGACGCTTCCACCACGCGCTCAACCGCTATCTGATCGTCGACACCGACGGCGGACCGGGCGCCCGGGCGGACGTCCCGCCCGACGACCCCGACTACCGGTGGATGACCGTGCACCAGCTCGTCGAGCTGCTGCGGCACAGCCACTACCTCAACATCCAGGCCCGCAGCCTGGTCGCCTGTCTGCAGAGCCTGCTCGTGCCCGAGGAGCCGGCGCCGACCACGGAGAGGAAGGTGCGGTGATGAACGCCGAGAACGTACGACCGGTCACCCGGTGCCGGGTGTGCGGGGCCTCCAACTGGCAGGAGGTGGTCGCCTTCGGCGACGTGCCGCTGGCCAACGCGTTCCTGGAACCGGCCGCCTCCTACGAGGACGAGCCGGCCTACCCGCTGGGCGTGGTGTCCTGCCGCTCCTGCCGGCTGATGAGCGTCACCCACGTCGTCGACCCCGAGGTGCTCTACCGCACCTACAGCTACGTCACCTCGGGCTCGGAGACCATGACCCGGCACATGGAGTTCGTCGCGGAGGTCTGCCGCGAGCGCGCCGGACTCGCCCCCGGCCACCTGGTGGTCGAGCTCGGCAGCAACACCGGCCAGCAGCTCGCCGTCTTCGCCCGGGACGGGGCGCGCGTGCTCGGCGTCGACCCGGCCCGCAACCTGACGGCCTTCGCCCAGCGGATCGGGATCCCCACGCTGCCCGAGTTCTTCACCCCCTCCACCGCCCAGGCCGTCGGCCGGGCCCACGGACCCGCCCGGCTGATCCTCGGCCGGCACGTCTTCGCCCACATCGACGACCTCGCCGGGGTCCTCGCCGGGGTGCGCACCCTGCTCGCCCCCGACGGCGTCTTCGCCGTCGAAGTCCCGTACGCCGTGGACCTGCTGGAGAAGCACGCCTTCGACACCATCTACCACGAGCACCTGTCGTACTTCCTGATGCGCACCCTGGACACCCTCTTCACCCGCCACGGACTGAGCCTCTTCGACGTCGAACGGCTCCCCGTCCACGGCGGCTCGCTCCTGGTCCTCGTCGGCCTGCCCGGCGTACGGCCCGTCACCGAGGCCGTCGGCACGCTCATCGCGGCCGAGGAGCGGGCGGAGCTCGGCACCGACGCCGGCTACCAGGAGTTCGTCCGGGGCGTCCACACCGTCCGCGAGGAACTCCCCGCCCTGGTCAGGTCGCTGGTCGCGGAGGGCAACAGGGTCGCCGGGTACGGGGCCTCCGCCAAGGGCACCACGATCCTCAACCTCTGCGGGCTCGGCCCGGACGAGGTCGCCTACTGCACCGACACCACCCGGCTCAAACAGGACAAGGTGCTGCCCGGCACGCACATCCCGGTCCGCAGCCCCGAGCACGCCCGGGCCGACCCGCCCGACGTCTACCTGATGCTGGCCTGGAACTACGCCGACGAGATCCTGCGGAAGGAGAGGGAGTTCCTGCGGGCGGGCGGGCGCTTCGTCCTGCCCTTCCCCAAACCCACGGTCGTCTCGGCGGACTCCTTCCGCTGAGCCCGCGGGTGCGCGGCGCGAGGCCCGGCGGACGCCCCACGGCGTCCCCCGGGCCTCGCGCCGTGCTCAGGGCCGGTCGTCGCGGGTCACGTACCGCTCGCGCACCCGCCACTCGCCGTCCTCGGACACCAGGACGTCCTCGCACACGCACATGAGGATCAGCCGCGGCTCCTCGTCCTTCCGGGTCGCCACCACCTGGACGTACGAGCGCACCCGCACCGCGCCGTCGGCGTCCCCGGCGACGGGCTCCTCCACCACCTCGGTGGTCAGCAGGTGCCGGCGCACCTCGCCCTCGGCCACGAGCGCCGCGTGCGCCGTGCGGACGCCCTCGGCCAGGGCCGCGCGCCCGCGCACCGGCTCGGGCAGCGAGGGCGGCGCGAACAGGCCGTCCTCGGTGAAGGTGGCCGCCCAGGCCTCGGCCTCGCCCGAGTCGAGCAGCTGCATCTGCCGGGCGTGGAAGCGCCGTACTTCGGCACAGAGCGCCGCGTACGAGGCGGACGCCGGGCTGACGGTCTGGCTCACGTTTCTCCCTCCCGGCCCGCGCCGGTCGCGGGGCCGCTGCCCGGATGCTCGCGCGGCCGTGTGGAGCCGGACTCGTGCCCGGACCGGCCCCGGCCTCCAGCGCGGCTCGACCGTTGCTCCGGAACCGGCCGGGAGGATCCCGACCCTGGTCCCGGCCCCGGTCCGGGCCCGACCCCGGACCTTGAGCCGGACATCGACCCGGACCCTGCCCCGGGATCGAAGCCCGACCCTGCCCCGGGCTTCGATCCCGGACCCATCCCACGGAGGTGCGACGTGAGGCTCATCGACCTGTCCTCGCCGGTGGACGCTTCGCTCTGGGAACCCGACCCGGTGGAGCACCACGTCCTCACGCCCCGCGAGGGTGCCCTGCACATGAGCGAGGAGATGCGCGCCCACTTCGGCGTCGACCTCGACCCGGACGACCTGCCCGACGGGGAGTTCCTCTCCCTCGACCGCCTCACCCTCACCACCCACACCGGCACGCACGTCGACGCGCCCTCCCACTACGGGTCGCGGGCCGGATACGGCGACGGCGTCCCGCGGCACATCGACCGCATGCCGCTGGACTGGTTCCTCCGCCCCGGCATGGTCCTCGACCTCACCGACGCGTCCACCGGGACGATCGGCGCGGACCGGCTGGAGAAGGAGTTCGCCCGGATCGGGCGCCGCCCGGACCCGCTGGACATCGTCCTGCTGCACACGGGGGCCCAGCGCCACCAGGGGACCCAGCGGTACTTCACCGACTTCGCCGGCCTCGACGGCCCCGCCCTCCACCTGCTCCTGGACCTCGGCGTCCGGGTCGTCGGCACGGACGCCTTCAGCCTGGACGCCCCGTTCGGCGACATCATCGCGCGCTACCGGGCCTCCGGGGACCGGGACGTGCTGTGGCCGGCGCACATGATCGGACGGGACCGAGAGTACTGCCAGATCGAGCGGCTCGCCCACCTGGAGGACCTGCCCGGGCCGTACGGCTTCCGGGTCGCCTGCTTCCCCGTGAAGATCGCGGGCGCCGGGGCGGGCTGGACCCGCGCCGTCGCGCTCGTCGACGAGTGAGCCACGGGGCCCCACCGCACCGCCCCCGTCCCCTGGCACACCCCCCGCACACGCCCCCCGCACACCCGCCCCGCCCATCCCACCGGCGCCCGACCCCGGGCCCCGACCCGAAGGAGCCCGATGTTCGGTCACGAGCTCGCGGACGTCTACGAACTCGTCTACCGCTCCCGTGGCAAGGACTGGGCCGCGGAGGCGACCGAGACCGCCCGGCTGATCAGGGACCGGCTGCCCGGCGCGGACTCCGTCCTGGACGTCGCCTGCGGCACCGGAGCCCACCTGGAGACCCTCGCCGGACACTTCGGCCACGCCGAGGGGCTCGAACTCTCGCCGGCCATGCTGGAGCGCGCCGCCGCCCGGCTCTCGCCCGACGTGCCCCTGCACCAGGGCGACATGCGGGACTTCGACCTCGGGCGCACCTTCGACTCGGTGGTCTGCCTCTTCACCGCGATCGGCTACCTGCCGGACCTCCCGGACATGCGGGCGGCGGTCGCGGCCATGGCCCGGCACCTGCGCCCCGGCGGGGTGCTGGTCGTCGAACCCTGGTGGTTCCCCGAGCGGTTCCTGGACGGGTACGTGGCCGGGGACCTGGCGAGCGACGAGCGGCGCACGGTCGCGCGGATCTCGCACTCGACCCGCCAGGGCCGGACCACCCGGATGGAGGTCCGGTTCGTCGTCGGCGACGCCGGAGGCATCAGGGAGTTCACCGAGGTCGACCTGCTCACCCTGTTCACCGAGGAGGAGTACCTGGCGGCGTTCGCCGACGCCGGCTGCCCGGCGGAGTACCTGCGCCCCGACTGGACGGCACGGGGGCTCTTCGTGGCGCGCCGCGACTGACGGGAGCCCCGGGGGAGGGGCCTCGGCCGCGCCGCGCCGGGCAGGAGCCGCGCCGGGGCGGGCAGGAGCCGCACCGCGCCGGGCCGGCCGGTGCGGGGCCGGCCCGGTCGGCCCTCACCCGGAGGCGGCCGCGAACTCCTCCGCGATGGCCATCACATAGCGCCCGTACTCCGAGTTGCCCAGCCGTGCGCCGAGCCGGTGGCACTCCTCCGGGCCGATGAAGCCCATCCGCAGGGCCACCTCCTCGACGCAGGCGATCCGCACCCCCTGCCGCTCCTCCAGCGTCCGCACGTACTGGGCGGCCTGGAGCAGCGACTCGGGGGTCCCGGTGTCCAGCCAGGCGAAGCCGCGGCCGAACTCCACCAGCCGGGCCCGGCCGCTCTCCATGTAGGCGCGGTTCAGGTCCGTGATCTCCAGTTCGCCGCGGGCCGAGGGCCGCAGTCCCGCGGCCATCCCGACCACGTCGGCGGCATAGAAATAGAGCCCGGTGATCGCACGGTTCGAGCGGGGCCTGACGGGTTTCTCCTCGATCGACACCAGCCTTCCGTTCCCGTCGGTCTCGCCGACCCCGTACCGCTCCGGGTCGTGCACCGCGTATCCGAAGAGCAGGCATCCGTCCACATTCTCCCGCTCTTTTCTGAGCAGGTCGGAGAAGGAATGCCCGTGGAATATGTTGTCGCCCAGCACCAGGGCCACGGAATCGTCCCCGATGTGGTCGGCGCCGATGACGAAGGCCTCCGCGATGCCGTTCGGCTTGGGCTGCTCCGCGTAGCTGATGCGCAGGCCGAGATCGCTGCCGTCGCCGAGCAGGCGACGGAACTGCGGCAGGTCGTGCGGGGTGCTGATGACGAGGATGTCCTGGATGTCGGCCAGCATCAGCACCGACAGCGGGTAGTAGATCATCGGCTTGTCGCCGACCGGGAGCAGCTGTTTCGAAACGGCCAGCGTGATCGGATGGAGGCGGCTTCCCGTGCCTCCGGCCAGAATGATTCCCTTCATGGCCGGGATGCTAGCCAGGTGAAATCCGGGACGACAAGAACGGAAATCCCGATTCGAGGTGCAATCGAGATGGATACGAGCGGCATCGGTTGAACTCGGTCCCCATCCGAGCGGAATTGGAGACTGCCCGTGACCATTCGTGTGTGGGGATATCTGGACGAGTACGCCGCGGAACGCGAGGAGATCCTCGACGCGGTCGACACCGTCTTCGGGTCGGGCCGCCTGGTCCTCGCCGACAGCGTCCGGTCGTTCGAGGAGGAGTTCGCCGCGCGGCACGGCGCCGGGCACTGCGTCGGGGTCGACAACGGCACCAACGCCGTCAAGCTCGCCCTGGAGGCCCTCGGGGTCGGACCCGGGGACGAGGTGATCACCGTCTCCAACACCGCGGCACCCACCGTGCTCGCCATCACCGGCACCGGGGCCACGCCGGTCTTCGTCGACGTGCGCGAGGACTACCTCATGGACGTCTCCCAGGTCGAGGCCGCCATCACCCCGCGCACCCGCTGCCTGCTCCCGGTCCACCTGTACGGCCAGTGCGTCGACATGGCCCCGCTGGAGGAGCTGGCCGCGCGCCACGGCCTCGCCGTCCTGGAGGACTGCGCGCAGGCCCACGGCGCCCGGCACCACGGCCGCCCGGCCGGGACCATGGGGAAGGCCGCCGCCTTCTCCTTCTACCCGACGAAGGTCCTCGGCGCCTACGGCGACGGCGGCGCGGTCCTCACCTCCGACCCCGAGGTGGACGAGGCGCTCCGCCGGCTGCGCTACTACGGCATGGAGGAGCGCTACTACGTCACCGCGCTGCCCGGCCACAACAGCCGTCTCGACGAGGTGCAGGCCGAGATCCTGCGGCGCAAGCTCCGCCGCCTCGACTCCTACGTGGCCGCCCGCCGCGAGGTGGCCCGGCGCTACGCCGAGGGCCTCGCCGACACCGACCTGGTCCTTCCCGGGACCAACCCGGGCAACGAGCACGTGTACTACGTGTACGTCGTGCGCCACCCGCGCCGGGACGCGATCATCGAGGCGTTGCGCGAGCGGGACATCGAGCTCAACGTCAGCTACCCGTGGCCGGTCCACACCATGACCGGATTCCGGCACCTCGGTCACCGGGAGGGCTCCCTCCCGGTGACCGAGCGGCTGGCCGGCGAGATCTTCTCGCTGCCGATGTACCCCTCACTCGCCCCGGACGCCCAGGACCGGGTCGTCGAGGCCCTCCGCGAGGTCCTCAAGTCCCTGTCCTGACACGGAGAGCCGGGCGGCGAAGAGCCCGTTCTCGCTCCGGCTCAGGGCCCGGAGGGCGGTGGCGTGCGGCGCGAACTCCGGCCGCCCCACCGCCCGCTGGAACGAGGCCCGGTCCGCCCACACGGCGAGGTTCACATAGGCGGCCGGGTCGTCCAGCTCGCGCAGCAGGCTGTGCCGGACGAAGCCCGGCTGGCGGGCCATGAAGGCGGAGGTCCGGGCGAAGACCTCCTCGAACTCCGCGGCCGGACCGTGGACGGTGAACCTGTTGACGAAGGTCACCTCGGCGTCGTGGCGGATCCCGTCGGGCATGGGAGGGCCCTCCTCGTCTCGTCGTCCTCCCGTCCGGCGGTCCCGGACGCGTGGCGGCGAGCCTGGCCGGGGCCCGTGGAGAACGTCTCGACTCCGGCTGACCGGGCCTCCTCGCGGACCCGGCCCGGGCCCTCGCGGACCCGGCTCCCGGACGTGCCGGCCCGCCGCCCGTCCCCTCAGCGGGCGCCCACCTCCTCGACGACCGGAGCCGCGCGCAGCGTCTCGTCCAGCCGCTCCTTGGCGTAGGCCCGGGTCAGCCGGTCGAAGACGTACCGCCCGACCCCGTCGGCGCAGCGGTCGGCGCCCAACAGGTGCTGGTCGGCCAGGACCTCGAGCACGAACTCCAGCTCGGGGGCCGGCCGGTTCAGCAGGTCCGCGGCCTGCGCCGCCGTGAACGGCGACTCGCCCAGCATGCTCAGCAGCCGGAAGGCCCCCTGCTCGGACGAGGTCAGCCCCGCGTAACTGGCGTCGTACCGGGAGCGCACGTCCAGCTCGCCGAGCCGTGCCACGTCGAGGATCCGCGGGGTCGCGCCGAGCCGGTCGGCGAGGGCCGTCAGGGACAGCCGCGGCCCGGCGGCGAGCCGCCCGCCGACACAGCGCAGGGCCAGCGGATGCCGGCCCAGCAGCTCCACGATCCGGAGCGCCGCCTCCGGCTCGCGCTCCACGCGCTGCCTGCCGGTGAGGGCCGCGAGGATCTCCAGCGCCTCCTCCTGCGGCGGCGGGCCCAGCTCGACCCGCTCCGCCTCGACCAGCGCGGTCATCCTGCGGCGGCCGGTGACGAGCAGTGCGCACCGCGGATCGGCCGGCAGCAGGTGCCGGATCTGGGCCGAACACGCGACGTCGTCGAGGAGCACCAGCACCCGCCGCCCCGCCGTGCGGGACCGGAACAGCGCCCCGCACTCCTCCGGGCTCTCCGGGATCCGGGAGGTCGGCACCTCCAGGGCCCGCAGGAAGCCGCGCAGCACCTCTGCGGGGTCGCGCGGCTCCCCGGAGGACCCGCGCAGGTCCGCGTAGAGCTGTCCGTCGGTGAACCGCGGCCGGAGCATGTGCGCCAGGTGCACGGCCAGCGCGCTCTTGCCGATCGCGGGCGGGCCGGTGATGACCCCGATCCGCGCCGCGGTGCCGTCGGCGCCCGGGCCGTCGGGCCCGCGCAGTGCCGCCTCCAGTTCCTTGAGGGCCGCCTGCCGGCCGACGAACCCGGCCAGACCGGCAGGCAGCTGGGCCGGGTTCCCGATCGACTCCCGTACGGGAAGGGGCGCCGGCTCCGGGGGAACGCGCGCGCGGTCGTCGACCGGCGGCGGCGCCGGGAGGGAGGACGGCACGGGCGCGGCCCGCGGGCGTGGTCGCTCCTCGGGCTCGGCGGGGTGGTCGGCGAGCAGCGTCTGCTGGAGCCGGGCCAGCTCCTTCCCGGGTTCGAGGCCCAGCTCGTCGATCATCTTCTGACGCAGGCTCTGGTAGGCCTCCAGCGCCTCGTGACGCCGGCCGGACCGGTGCAGGGCCACCATGAGGAGTCCGTGGAGGTGTTCGTGCAGCGGATGCTCCAGCACCAGCGACTTGAGCTCGCTGATGAGTTCGCGGTGCCGGCCGGTCTCCAGGTCGGCCTCGATGCGCTGTTCGAGGATGCGGAAGCGCAGCTCCTCGAGCCGGGTCACGTACGAGAAGAGGCGTCCCCCGGTCTCGACGTCGGCCAGCGCGGGTCCGCGCCACAGGGCCAGCGCCCGCTCGAAGCTCTCCAGTGCCGCGGCGGAGTCACCCCGCTGGAGGAGTTCCTGGCCCTCCTCGGCCGTCCGCTCGAAGAGGCTGACGTCGAGACTGGACGGCGGAATGGTGAGGCTGTAGCCGCCGGGCTGGGTCTGCAGCAGGTTTCCGAGCCCCTGCTTCAGCAGGAGTTTGCGGAACTTGTAGATGTAGGTCTGCAAAGTGGTCACCGCGCTCGGGGGCGGCAGTTCGGGCCATAACTCGTCGATCAGTTCGGATGCCTGGACCACGGTGTTGTGTCGCAGCATGAGCAGGGAGATGACCTGTCGGGGCTTGGGCGCGGTCGGCATGATGTTGCGCCCCCGCCAGCGTATTTCGACGGGCCCCAGAAGCCGGAACTCCAAGATGTTTCCTCCCGATTCAGGTACGTCCTCATCGGCTGATCACCTCGACTTCACGGTAGATCGTCGAAAACGCCTGGTCAATGTCGGGTGGAGGCACGGAAGTTGGGGAGCGACGCCGGACTCGCCGGCTCCGGGAAAAGTTCCCGTAAAGTGCTGGTCATCCAGAAGTGGCGGAGATTCGCTCCCGGAGTCCCCGGTCCGGCCTCGCCGATCCGCCGCCGACCGGCCGGTCACGGCGCCCGGAGCGGGCCGGTAAGGGGCGCCCGGGGAGTCGCTTCCCGCCACCGAGGACACCTTCGGTCCTGTTCCGCCGGTAGCTCCTGCAACCTGCCGGGGCCCCGGGCTCCAGCATTCCTCCAGCGGGAATCCACCCCGCCGGCGCCGCGCCGGCCTTCCGGACCCCGCCGTCCGACACGGTCCCGCCGCCGGTGTCAAGGCTCCGCGCGATCCTCCACGCCGCATTGAGCCGAACGCGAGCCCACCGGCGCACGCTCGCCGTGTGGACATTTCAGTCGAGGTCACCGGCGCGGGTAAAGGGGGACGCGGATGAAGGCGGCCAGTAATCGGCGCGTGGTCATCACGGGAATGGGGGTCGTGGCACCCGGAGCGATCGGCGTGAAACCGTTCTGGGATCTGCTGACCTCGGGGCGCACCGCCACCCGCACCATCACCGCGTTCGACCCCTCACCGTTCCGTTCCCGAATAGCCGCGGAATGCGATTTCGACCCGGCGGCGGAGGGGCTCACCCCCCGGCAGATCCGCCGCATGGACCGCGCCGCCCAATTCGCCGTCGTCGCCGCCCGGGAGGGCATCGAGGACAGCGGCATCGACCGGGAGGCGCTGGACGGCACCCGCGTGGGCGTCGTCATCGGCAGTGCCGTGGGCTGCACCACGAGCCTGGAGAACGAGTACGCGGTCGTCAGCGACAGCGGCAGCCGCTGGCTGGTCGACCACGCCTACGCCGTCCCGCACCTCTTCGACTACTTCGTGCCCAGTTCCATCGCCGCCGAGGTCGCCCACGACCGGATCGCGGCGGAGGGGCCCGTCTCGCTCGTCTCCACCGGCTGCACGTCCGGTCTGGACGCGGTGGGCCGGGCCGCCGACCTGATCGCCGAGGGCGCCGCCGACGTGATGGTGGCCGGCGCGACCGAGGCGCCCATCTCGCCCATCACGGTGGCGTGTTTCGACGCGATCAAGGCGACCAGCCCCGACAACGACCGGCCGGGCGAGGCGTCCCGCCCCTTCGACCGCACCCGGCGCGGCTTCGTCCTCGGCGAGGGCGCGGCGGTGTTCGTCCTGGAGGAGCGGGAACACGCCCGCCGCCGGGGCGCCGAGGTGTACGCCGAGATCACCGGCTTCGCGAGCCGTTGCAACGCCTTCCACATGACCGGGCTGCGGCCCGACGGGCGGGAGATGGCCGAGGCGATCCGGGTGGCCCTCGCCGAGGCCCGTACGGACCCGTCCGCGATCGACTACGTCAACGCGCACGGCTCGGGCACCCGCCAGAACGACCGGCACGAGACCGCCGCCTTCAAACTGGCCCTCGGCGAGCACGCCCGCCGCACCCCGGTGAGCAGCATCAAGTCGATGATCGGTCACTCGCTCGGCGCCATCGGCTCCCTGGAGATCGCCGCCTGCGCGCTCGCCGTCCGGCACGACGTGGTGCCGCCCACGGCGAACCTGCGGGAGCCCGATCCCGAGTGCGACCTGGACTACGTGCCGCTGGAGGCCCGCGCGGTGCCGGTCTCGCGCGTCCTCACGGTCGGCAGCGGGTTCGGCGGCTTCCAGAGCGCGATGGTGCTGGCCGGGCCGGACGCGGGCGCAGGGGAGGCGGGATGAGCGCGGACACCGTCGTCACGGGCCTCGGCGTGGTCGCCCCCACGGGCCTGGGGCACGAGGAGCACTGGGCGAACACCCTGCGCGGCGCCTCGGCGATCGGCCCCGTCACCCGCTTCGACGCGGCGCGCTACCCGAGCGGTCTGGCCGGAGAGGTGCCCGGCTTCGCGCCCGAGGAGCACCTGCCCAGCAGACTCCTGCCGCAGACCGACCACATGACCCGGATGGCCCTCGTGGCCTCCGACTGGGCCCTCGCCGACGCCGCGGTCGACCCGGCCGCGCTGCCGGAGTACGGGATGGGCGTGGTCACCGCCGCCTCCGCGGGCGGCTTCGAGTTCGGCCACCGGGAGCTGCAGAACCTGTGGGGCCGCGGCCCGGCCCACGTCAGCGCCTACCAGTCCTTCGCGTGGTTCTACGCGGTCAACACCGGCCAGGTGTCCATCCGGCACGGTCTGCGCGGCCCCGCGGGGGCGCTCGTCACCGAACAGGCCGGCGGCCTGGACGCGCTCGGCCAGGCCCGTCGGGACCTGCGCCGCGGCCGGCCGATGGTGCTCGCCGGGGCGGTGGACGGCTCCCCGTGCCCCTGGGGCTGGGTGGCCCAGCTCAGCACGGGCCGGATGAGCGGGGAGACGGACCCGGCCGCCGCGTACCGCCCCTTCGACACGGGAGCCGACGGCTATGTGCCGGGCGAGGGCGGCGCCCTTCTGGTCCTGGAGGACGAGGAGTCCGCCCGCGCCCGCGGAGCGACCCGGTGGTACGGGCGGATCGTCGGCTACGCGGCCACGTTCGACCCGCCGCCCGGATCCGGCCGGCCCCCGAACCTGCTGCGCGCCGCCCGCGCCGCCCTCGACGACGCCGGGCTGGGTCCCGAGGGGATCGACGTGGTCTTCGCGGACGCGGCCGGCACCCGCGAGGAGGACGCGGCCGAGGCCGACGCCCTGCGCACCCTGTTCGGCCCGCACGGGGTCCCGGTCACCGCGCCCAAGACCATGACCGGCCGGCTGAGCGCCGGCGGCTCCGCCCTCGACGTGGCCACGGCCCTGCTGGCGCTGCGCGAGGGAGTGATCCCGCCGACCGTCAACGTCGGCCGGCCGCTGCCCGGGCACACCCTCGACCTCGTGACCGCCCCGCGCCGGGCCCCGCTCGCCGCGGCCCTGGTCCTCGCCCGGGGCCGGGGCGGTTTCAACTCCGCCGTGGTCCTGACGGGCCCGCACTGAGCACCGCCGCGCCACCGGCCCCCGGGCCACCCCCACCCACCGGCGACAGGAGAACAGGCACATGACGCAGCTGACGACCGACCGGCTCATGGAGATCATCCGGGAGTGCGCGGGCGAGGGCGACCCGGTGGCGGGCGACCGCAGCCCCGAGGAGCTCGAGTTCACCGCCCTCGGCTATGACTCGCTGGCCCTGCTGGAGACGGCGAGCAGGCTGGAGCGGGAGTTCCAGGTGTCCCTGGAGGAGGAGGAGTTCGGCCTGGCCAAGACCCCCGCCCAGCTCACGGCCCTGGTCAACCGCCTCCTCACCGAAGCCGCCTGACCGCGGCCGGAGCCGAAGCCGCCTGACCGCAGCCACCGCCCCCCCCTCAGCACCGCCCGACGGCCGGGACGACCCCGGCCGTCGGGCGAACGGGCCGTCCGTCACCCGGACTTCCGAGGGGCACGGCTCGCCGTGGGCGCCGCGACGAGGGTGCAGACGCCGTCGTCGCAGCGGCGCTGCAGACGGCCCCGGGAGACCGTCTGGACGAGACCGACCGCCCAGCAGGTGGGGCAGCCGCGAAAGGCGACGAGGGCCAGCGGGGCCGCGAGGAGGGTGACGGGACCCGCGACGGGCACCAGGGCGACCGAGGCGATGATCAGCCCGAAGCCGATCGCGCCACGCGCGAGGTGACGGGGGAGCGACGCACTGGAGTAGTCCGCCTCGCGCACCGGAGAGGGCTTCACAGGGCCTTCCCTTCGGCCGGGGAGCCGGCGAACCGGTCGCCGGCCTGAGCGACGGCCTGCCCTTCGGGGCGGCCGGTGGGAGCGTCGAGCACGTCACGCAGGGCCGTGCGGGCCCGGTGCAGCCGCGACTTCATCGCGGCCGTGCTCAGGCCGAGCGACCGCGCCACGGTCCTGCCCGGCAGTCCCTGCACGTCCCGCATGACGAGGACCTGCCGCTGGTCCCGGGGGAGCGCGCCGACCGCGGCCGCGATCCGTTCGGCCTCCAGCCCGCGGAGCACCGCCTCCTCGGCGGACGGCCCGGCGCACGCCTCGGGCCCGGCCGGCTGCTCCTCGTGCCGTGCGGCGAGCAGCCGTACCTGCCGAAGGCACTCGTTGCGCACGATCCTGAACATCCACGAGGCGAGCGCCCCCGTGGCCCGCAGCGTCCCGAGCTTCCGGTACAGGATGATCAGCGCCTCCTGCGCCGCGTCCTCGGCGTCCTGCGGGGAGGCGCACAGCGACAGGGCGAACCGGCGCACATGGGGCTGCGACCTCATGACGACGGTGGTGAGCGACATGACGTCGCCGTCCTGCGCGGCCTTGATCAGCCGGTCGTCGGGCCAGCTGAAACGGTGGTTCATGGGCTTGCTCCTCACCTTCACGTGGCGTTCCGTGTGCGGGCGCCGGTCAGTGACGGCTCTTGTAGCGCCGCAGCAGGTGCCATCCGCACGCGCCGACGAGCAGGACCGCGACCAGGACGAGTCCGGTGACCATCATGGGTGTTCCTCCAGGTTCCGCCGGCCCGTGCGGCCGGTGCACCCACAAGAGGCGGCACACCGGGAAAAGGATTCACCCCTTGCCGCCGTCACGCTTCCCAGGGCCTTCGCCTCCCCGGATGGGGCCCTTCGACCCGGAGCCGACCCCTCCGCCCGTGGATACCCTCGGGGGTATAGAGGTTCCCGGTGCGGAGGAGGAGGAAGCGATGAAGGTCGTCATCGTCGGCGGTGTCGCGGGCGGGATGTCGACGGCGGCGCGGCTGCGGCGCCTGGACGAGCGGGCCGAGATCGTGGTGCTGGAGAAGGGCCCCCACGTCTCGTACGCGAACTGCGGGCTGCCGTACCACCTCGGCGGTGTCATCGAGGACCGGGACGCGCTCCTCCTGCAGACCCCCGGGTCGCTGCGCGCTCGCTTCGCCCTCGACGTACGGACCGGCCACGAGGCCCTGTCGGTCGACCCCGCCGCCCGGACCGTCACCGTCCGGGCCGGGGACACCGTCTACGCCGAGAGCTACGACCACCTCGTCCTGAGCCCCGGCGCACGGCCCGTCGTCCCCGACGTGCCCGGGATCGGCCGGGCCCTGGCCCTGCGGGACGTCACCGACACGGACCGGATCGGCGCCGCGGCCGAGGGGGCCGGCACGGCCGTCGTCATCGGCGGCGGCTTCATCGGGGTCGAGCTCGCCGAGAACCTGCGCCGGCGCGGCCTGGAGGTCGCCCTGGTCGAACGCGACCGGCAGGTCCTGCCGCCGCTCGACCCGGAGATGGCCGCCCCGCTCGCCGCCGAGCTGAGCGCGCACGGGGTCGACGTCCGCCTGGGCACCGAGGTCACCAAGGTCCTGCCCCGGGCCGTCGAACTCTCCGACGGCACCACCCTGCCCGCCGGCCTCGTGGTCCTCGCCATCGGCGTCCGCCCCGACACCGCCCTCGCCCGCACCGCCGGCCTGACCATCGGGGCACGCGGCGGGATCGCCGTCGACGAGCGACAGCGCACCAGCGACCCCCGCATCCACGCCGTCGGCGACGCCGCCGAGAAGCCCGACCACCTCACCGGCGAGGCCGCCCTGGTCCCGCTCGCCAACCTGGCCAACCGCCACGGCAGGCTCGTCGCCGACGCCCTCGCCGGTCGCCCGGTCCGCAGCGCCCCGGCGATCGGCACCGCCGTCGCCCGGGTCTTCGGCCTGACGGCGGCCGCCACCGGCTGGAACGAGAAGCGCCTGGCCGCCGCGGGCCGCCCCCACCGGGTCCTGCACGTGCACCCCGCCTCCCACGCCGGCTACTACCCCGGCGCCCGCCCCCTGGCCCTCAAGCTGCTCGTCGACCCCGGCACCCAGCGCATCCTCGGCGCCCAGGCGGTCGGCGCGGAAGGCGCGGACAAGCGCATCGACGTCCTGGCCACCGCGATCCGCGGCGGGCTCACCGCCCCCGAACTCGCCGACCTGGAACTCGCCTACGCGCCGCCGTACGGCTCGGCCAAGGACCCGGTCAACATGCTCGGCCACGTCGCCGACAACCTGGCCACCGGCACCACCGCCACCCTCCAGTGGCACGAGCTCGACCGCGCGCTGGCCGACGGGGCCGTCCTCGTCGACGTCCGCAGCCCCGCCGAGCACCGGGCCGGCGCCATCCCCGGCGCCCGCAACATCCCCGTCGACGCACTCCGCGCCCGCATCGCCGAACTCCCCGCGGACCGGCCCGTGATCGTCCACTGCCAGGTGGGCGTCCGCGGCCACGTCGCCGCCCGCCTCCTCGCCCAGCACGGCCGCCGCGTCCACAACCTCGACGGCGGCTACCTCACCTGGAACGCGGCCCGCGCCGTCCCCGGAGCCCGGGGGAGCGGATGAGGCCGGCGTCCGCGTCTCAACCCCGCACGTGCAGCCCGAAACCGCTGCGGCCGGCGGTCTCGAGACCCTCCTTCAGCTGGAGCGAGGGGATCTCGTAGTCACCGAAGTTCTGCCGCCGGAACGCGATCGGCTCGGTCGACTCCAGGGTGAGCAGCCGCTGCTCCCACGCCTTGGCGACCTCCGGGTACTCCGCGACGCTCATCCGGTCGCTGCCGTACAGCACGAACGGCGGCAGCACGTCGATGCCGGGGTAGTAGAGGATGCCGTGCTGGATCGGGAACAGCAGGTCGTCGATGGGGCCGTTGATCCCCCGGGCGGCGTACTGCGACTCCGGGCCGCCCGCCGTCACCGACAGCAGCGCCCGCTTGCCCGCGAGGGTGCCCTCGCCGAAGCGCTCGCCGTACCTGGTGTCGCTGTGTTCGCCGACCCCGTACGCGAAGCGGTAGGTGAACACCCGGTCCACCCAGCCCTTGAGGATCGCGGGCATCGTGTACCACCACAGCGGGAACTGGAAGATGACGGTGTCGGCCCAGAGCAGCTTCTCCTGCTCGGCGAGGACGTCCGGGGTGAGCGCCCCGGCCTCGAAGGCCCGCCCCGAGTCCCGGGCGACCTTCAGGGGGCTCGAAGCGTGGGGGCCGTAGTCCTCGGCGTCCACGACCGCCTTCCACTTCATCGCGTACAGGTCGCTCACCCGCACCTCGTGCCCCGCGCCCTCCAGGGTGGCCACGGCGAGGTCCTTCAACGAGCCGTTGAGCGACCTGGGCTCGGGGTGGGCGTGGACGATCAGCGTCTTCATGGTGACTCCTTCGGACCGGATGCCTCGACTGCCTCCGATCCTGGCCGCCGCGACGCCCGGCGTTCAGGGGCTCCTCTTCCGTAGGACGGGAGTTCCTGGTACCGGCAGGGCCACCTTCACCGCCGACGCCGCGGCCATACTGGACGGATGGACGATCTGGCAGGCTTCCTGCGCACCCGCCGCTCCCGGGTGGACCCGGCATCCGTGGGCATCCCCACCGACAGCCGCCGCCGCGTGGCGGGGCTGCGCCGCGAGGAGGTCGCGCACCTGTCGGGCGTCAGCGTCGACTACTACGTGCGCCTGGAGCAGGGCCGGGCGACCCAGCCCTCCGACCAGGTCCTGGACGCGCTCTCCCGTGTTCTCGGTCTCGACGAGACCGAGCGCGGGCACCTGGACCGGCTCGCCCGGCAGCCGCGCCGACGGGCCAAGGCGCCGGGCGAGCGGATCCGGCCGGAGCTGCTCCGCGTCCTCGACCTGGTCGCCGACGCCCCCGCGCTGATCATGAACCACCGCCTGGACGCCCTCGCCGGGAACCGTCTGGCCGGGCTCCTCTTCGGCCGCCCGATGCCGGGCCTGAACATCGCCCGGCACATCTTCCTGGAGGAGGCCGAGCGCGGCCTCTACGCGGAGTGGGACACCTGCACCCTCGACGTGGTCGGCCACCTGCGGCTGGCCGCCGGCACGTACCCCGAGGACCCCCGGCTCGCCTCCCTCATCGGCGAACTGGCCATGGGCAGCGAGCGCTTCCGCCGCCTCTGGGCCCGCGCCGACGTGCGCGCCCGCACCCACGGACGCAAGGCGTACCGGCACCCGCTGGTCGGTCTCCTGGAGCTGCACCAGGAGAACTTCGCCCTCCCGGACGTGGCGGGCACGGAACTGCTGGTGCTGTCGGCGGCCCCCGGCACCCCTGCCGAGGACGGCCTGCGCCTGCTCGCGAGCCTGCCCTCGGACGGCGACGACCCGGATCCCGCACCGCGGACCGCGATCCAGGAGCCGGTGGACGCCGACTGACCACGAGCCCGGCGCGCGCCCGTGAGCGGGTCCGCCGACCCGGGTCCTTCGACGGTGGTCTCCCGCTCCGCGCGGGGCGTCGGACCCCCGCGGCCATGGGCCGTACGTCCCCTTTGCGCTCTCGGGCGGTTAGCGGCAGCGCGTGGCCATGGGCCGCGCCACCGTCCGCGAGTCGCAGGTCTTCCTCATGGACGATGCGCTGTCCAACCTCGACGCCAAGCTCCGGTGGCGTCGCCCTCGTCACCGACTCGACCTACGGCCACGACGTCACCCGCCGGGTGCGCGAGGACGGCGACGGCGGTACGACGACCACGCTGCGCGCCTCGCTCCTGCGGGCCCCGCGCTTCCCCGACCCGGAGACCGACCAGGGCCTCCACCGCTTCCGGCACGCCCTGGTGCCCGGCGCGACGATCGGGGACGCGGTCCGCGAGGGCTACCGGGTCAACCTCCCGATGCGCGAGGTCACCGGAGCCGGCGAGGTGACCCCGCTGCTGTCCGTGGACGACGACGCGGTCGTGGTGACGGCCCTGAAGCTCGCCGACGACGGCAGCGGCGACGTGGTGGTGCGCTTCCACGAGGCCCGCGGCGGGCGGGCGAGCGCCACGCTGACGCCGGGCTTCGACACGGCGGACGTGGTGGAGACGGACCTCCTGGAGCGCCCCCTGGAAGGCCTGACCCCGCGCCCGGCGAACGGGAGCGTGCCGGTGCGGCTGCGCCCGTTCGAACTCCGCACCCTGCGGTTCCGCCGGTCCTGACGGGCCGGACGGGACGGGGTCGTCCCGACGCCGGCGGGCGTCGGGACGACCCCGTCCGGGCACGCGGGCCCCGTCGGGGCGGGGGGCTACTCCTGCTGCGCCGTGTCCCGGACCTGCTGCGCGATGCCCTCCAGCACGGCCTTCGGGTCGGCGTTCGGCTCGACCGCCCTGCCGATGTTCCGCTTGATCGTGTCGCTGACCTTCAGCCAGGAGGGGTCGTCGACCGGGTAGAGCCGGGCGGTGCGCAGCGCCGTCAGGAACTGCCGGGCGCTGGGGTCCTCCGCCGCGTACGGGGAGCTCTGTGTCGCCGAGACCGTCGAAGGCAGCAGGTGGTAGCGCCCGGCGAACTCGTTGAGGTTCTTGTCCTCGTAGACGAAGTCGAGGAAGGAGCCGACGAGTTCACGGTTTCCGTCGTGCTTGAAGGCCATCATCCAGTCGGCGACGCCCGCCGACGGCGGGGCCTCCCGGTCACCCAGCGTGTCCGACACCGGCATGGTCAGGGTGCCGACCTTCATGCCCTTGCCCCGTGCCTCGTGGAGGAGCGAGGGGTAGCCGTTGACCATGCCGACCTCGCCCCGCAGGAAGGCCGCGAAGGCGTCCTTCCGGTCGAGCTCGCCGGGCGGGACCGGGCCGGTGAGGCCCGGCTCGACCAGGTTGTCCCGGATCCAGCGGAACGTCTGGGTGTTCTTCGCGGACGCGATGCTGTAGCCGCCGCTGTTGTCGGTGTAGCCGCCGCCGTTGCTGAGCTCCCAGATCAGGGCCTCGGCGTGCGCCTCCTCGGGGCCGAGCGGCAGGGCGTACGGGTAGGCGACGCCCGTCTTCTTCAGCGCCTTCGCCGCGCCCTTCAGCTCCGACCAGGTCCTCGGCGGTTCGGCTCCGGCCTCGTCGAACAGCTCCTCGTTGTAGAAGAGCAGCCGGCTGCTGGCCACGAAGGGCAGGCCGTAGAGGGTGTAGTCGACGGTGCCCGCCTCCTTGAGCGGGGGCAGGAAGTTCGCCTCCGCCCTGATCGACAGCAGCTCGTCGGCGGAGTACAGGAGCCCCTGCGCGGCGAAGTCGGAGTACGCGCCCATCAGGGCGACGTCCGGGGCGCGGTCCTCCTTCACCATGCGGCTGACCTCGCGGTCGATGTCGGCCCACGGGTAGAGCGTCACCTCGACGTTCTTCCCGGGGTGGGCGGCGGTGTAGGAGGCGGCCAGCTTCTCCCAGTACGCCTTGGAACTCGTCGCCGGGCCGTCGCCGTACTCGGGGACGACCAGGCGCACCGTCGTCGCCGCGCTCCCGGACGAGCCGCAGGCGGTGACGAGGGAGCCCAGCAGCCCGATGGCGGCCACGGAGGCGGTCATGCCGAAGAGTCTTGGACGCACGGATCTCTACCTCTTGAACTTTTTGGACAGTGCGTCCGGAATCCTCTCCCGGTCCTGGTCGAATTGCGCCCCCTGGCGCCGAGTTGTGGGCATAGATCCAACCGGGCCTATGCGGAATGGTGCTTTCCGCCGTACCGGCGCCGCGGTTGACGCGCGTAGCTGCGGCGCCGGTGTCCAGGGGCGGTGCGCTCAGCGCGCGGCGTACGGCAGCAGGGCCATCTCGCGGGCGTTCTTGATGGCGACGGCGAGGGCGCGCTGCTGCTGGACCGTGACGCGGGTGACCCGTCGGCTGCGGATCTTGCCGCGGTCGGAGAGGAACCTCCTCAGGAGGTCGGCGTCCTTGTAGTCGACGTACGTGATCCCGGCCGCGTCGAGCGGGTTCGGGCGGGAGGCGAGGGGCTTGCGGGGGGTGTGGCGTCGGTTCACGGTGATCTCTCCTTGAAGGGCGTGTACGCGTAGGCGTACGGGTCGGGGCTCAGGCGGCGTCGAGCAGGGCGTCGAAGGCGGCGGACAGGTCCTTCCACCCCTCGCGGCCCGAGGTGTACTCCGCGTCCGTCAGGAGGCAGGAGTCGAGGAGCCGTTCGAGCCCCTCGCGGTCGAGGCCGGGCGAGGTGAAGACGAGGTGCTGGCAGCAGTCGCCGTGGTCGGGGTGCCAGTCGAGGGCGGCCGCGGCACGGCGTACGGGCGGGACCAGGTCCCAGGCGGCGTCCGGAAGCGACGCCAGCCAGGGGCCGGCGCTCTCCACGCACAGGGCGCCGCCCGCCGCGTCCCAGGCGAGGAGCGTGTCGGGGCGGTCGGCGAGCCAGAAGCGCCCCCGACTGCGGGCGGCCGCGCAGCACAGGTCCTCCAGGGCCTCGTAGAGGCGGCCGGGGTGGAACGGGCGCCGGCGGTGCCAGACGAGCGTGGTGACTCCGGCCTCGTCCGCCTCCTGGGGCAGCAGGGCGCACGCGGGGTGCTGCGCGGCCGCCGCGGCCTCGACGTCGAAGCCGGCGAACGCCGCCCGGGCGAGCTCGACCGAGCCGGCGGGCACGCGCCTGGCGGTGGGGTGCAGCTGGGCGAGCAGGGCGTGGTCCTCGTCGTCGGCCGCCTCGCTGTCGACGACGGCCAGGACGGGCGCGTACTCCAGCTGGCGGGCCCAGGTGTCTCCCACGGTCCGCTGGTCGGTGGGGGCCGCGGCGAGGCCGGCCTCGGCGAGGTCGTCGCCGTTGGCGAGGTAGGGGAGCACGAGCGAGGGGTCCACGGCGGTGATCACACCGGTCACGGCGAGGCGGTCCCCGCCGTGGGCGGCGATCACCTCCGCCATGGCCTTCGGTTCGACCGAGTCCCAGAGCTCGACCACGGCCAGCCGGGTCAGGCCGCCGTCGGCGAGCCGTGCCAGTTCGGGTACGAGGTCCTCGCGCAGCGCGCAGCACGCGCAGTCGTCGATCAGCGGCGCCTCGCCGCGGGACAGGATGCCGGTGTCGTCGCGGATGACGCGGAGCACCGTGCCGGCGGGCGCTCCGGCCAGGTCGTGGTGGAGCGCGACGCTTCCCGGGACGGTCCGCAGCAGGCGTTCGACGACCTCCTTGCGGGCCCTGGCGTGGAGCCCGGCGACGATCACGACGGGCAGCTGGTGCTCCCCGGCGGGGGCCGGGTGGGTCTCGTGGTGTGTCATGCCGAGGACTATATGGCAATGGTTTTCATTAACGATAACGGGGTCCGGCGCCGCCGCCGGTACCGCCGTGGTGGCCCAGTTGAGAATGAACGTCATTTTCATGTAGCTTCCTCGGGTCAGGCACCGACACCGAGGAGCTCGCCATGGCCGTCCCGAAGCGGAAGATGTCCCGCAGCAACACCCGTCACCGCCGTGCCCAGTGGAAGGCCGTCACGCCGCAGCTGGTGCCGGTCACCGTCGACGGGGCCGTGTACCAGGTCCCGCAGCGCCTGGTGAAGGCGTACGAGCGCGGCCTCATCCACCCCGAGGGCTGATCCGGTGAGCTCGTACGACCCCGCCCGGGACCGCCTGCCGGTGACCGTCCTCTCCGGCTTCCTCGGCGCGGGCAAGACCACCCTGCTCAACCACGTGCTCGGCAACCGTCAGGGTCTGAGGGTCGCTGTGATCGTCAACGACATGAGCGAGGTCAACATCGACGCCGCCCTCGTCCGCGGCGGCGAGGCGGCGCTCTCGCGCACCGAGGAACGCCTGGTCGAGATGACCAACGGATGCATCTGCTGCACCCTGCGCGACGACCTGCTGGAAGAGGTCGACCGGCTCGCCCGCGAAGGCCGCTTCGACCACCTGCTCATCGAGTCCAGCGGCATCTCCGAACCCATGCCGGTCGCCGCCACCTTCTCCTTCCCCCGCGACGACGGCGCCACCCTGGGCGACCTCGCCCGCCTCGACACGATGGTCACCGTCGTCGACGCCGCGAACTTCCTGCGCGAGCTGGACGGCGGGGACGAGCTGGCCGCGCGCGGACTCGCCGCCCACGAGGACGACGAGCGCACCATCAGCGACCTGCTCGTCGACCAGGTCGAGTTCGCCGACGTCCTCGTCCTCAACAAACTGGACCTCGTGGCCCCGGACCGGGCCGCGCGCCTGAGGGCGGTCCTCGCACGGCTGAACCCCGCCGCCCGGGTCGTGCCCGCCGTACGCGGGCACGTCGCCCTCGAACACGTCCTCGGCACCGGCCTGTTCGACGTCGAGAAGGCCCAGCAGGCACCGGGCTGGGTCCGGGAACTCAACGGCGACCACGTCCCCGAGACCGAGGAGTACGGGATCTCGTCGGTGGTGTTCCGCTCCGGGGCCCCCTTCCATCCGGGCCGACTGTGGACGTTCGTGACGCAGGAACTCGACAGCGGCGCCTTCGGGCGGATCCTGCGCTCCAAGGGCTTCTTCTGGCTGGCCAGTCGGCCGAAGGTGACGGGCCTGTGGTCCCAGGCCGGCTCCGTGGCCCGCTTCGAACCCTCGGGCGCCCGCGGACCCGGCACCGCACACGGACAGGAGCTCGTCTTCATCGGCACCGGCCTGCGCGGCGAGGCCCTCCTCGCCGCCCTCGAAGCCTGCCTGCTCG
This sequence comes from Streptomyces showdoensis, assembly GCF_039535475.1. Taxonomy (NCBI): domain Bacteria; kingdom Bacillati; phylum Actinomycetota; class Actinomycetes; order Kitasatosporales; family Streptomycetaceae; genus Streptomyces; species Streptomyces showdoensis. Next base: position 226,610 of record NZ_BAAAXG010000004.1, read on the forward strand.
CTCCGGGAGAGACCGCGGCGGACGAGGAGGGGTACGGGGACGACTTCCCGGCCTGGGAGACGTACGGGCTCGAAGACGCCTGCGACCTCCACGAGCGGGAGTACGAACCCGTCGCCGTGGAGGTGGAGGCTGCCTGAGGCTCCGGATCAGGGGCGCGGCCCGGTCGGCAGGTAGTACGGCCGGTTGTGGGCGGCCACCGGGGCGGACTGGTAGGTCCAGGCGCCGGCGGCCGGCGTGTCGGAGGGGAGGAGTGCGTGCAGGTCGCGGCCCAGGTCGGTGTGCGGCGCGTGGAGGGTGAGACGGGTGCGGCCGGAGTGCTCGGGGGCGGCCAGGTCGTAGAACTCGTACGGCTGGTAGACGTTCATGGGCCCGGCCAGCAGCCGGCCGGCCGGGTCGGTGCCGTAACCGGTGACCGGGGCGGTGTTGGCGGGCACCGGGGTCAGGCCGTCGAGCCTCGCCGTGAGGTCCACCAGCGGTGCCGCGTGCCGCCGCAGCGTGTCGTCGGGCCCCACCTCGCCCGCCTTGCAGCGGACGGTCCAGGTCCGGCCCGCCGGTCCGTTGAGCGACGGCAGGGCGACCTCGAACCAGCCCGGGTACTTGGGCTCCGCGTACAGCTCGCGCCCGGCCCTGATCGCGAACGGGTTGTCGCACACGACGTGGAGCCGGGCGATCCCGAGCAGCTTGGTCTGGTCCCAGCCCTGCGCGTACTCGGCGTAGTCCAGCCGCGGCAGCCGGCCCGCTTCCGTCGTCGGGAAGGCGATGACGCTGAGCTCGATCTCCTGCGTGACGCCGCCGCCGAACGGGTACTGCGCGAAGTACAGCTGGTAGTTGAGCGAGACCAGGGCCCGCCCGTCGTCGAAGGTCGCCGCGGTGAGGTCCGGGTGGTGCTTGGCCAGCAGTTCGCGGACCGGCCGCGGGTCGACCAGCCAGTCGACGCCGACCTGGTGCAGGGCCCCGTAATGGAACGGCAGCCGGAAGGGGGCGGCCACGGGGGGCAGGGGCAGATCGGTCATGCGGGAGCTCCTGGATCACTCGGACGGGCGGGGGACGGATCCGTGGCCATGGAACGGGCGGCGGGTGCGCGGGGAGGGGCGCCGACGGACCACGGGCGGTCGCGGGAGGCCAGTTCCGCCTCGATGCGCTCGGCGCTGCGCAGCGCGAGGGCGGCCATGGTCAGCGTCGGGTTGGAGGTGGCCACCGACGGCATGCTGCCGCAGCCGACCGCGTACAGACCGGGGGTGGTCCCAGCAGCGCTGCCAGGAGTCGACCACCGATCCGGCGGCCGAGTCGCCCATCACATGGGTGCCGGCGGCGTGGCCGGCCCCGCGGTAGCCGTACGTACGGCCGCGGTGCTCGAAGCGGCCCGGCCAGGCCGCGGCCGGCGCGTAGTCCGTGTGGTCCTGCGCCCCGAGCAGCGCGAAGATCTGGTCCGAGACGGCCCGGGCGGCGGCCATGCCCTCCTTCACGTGCTCGTCGAGGTCGTAGGTGACCAGCGGCAGGGGCAGGCCCAGCGCGTCCCGCTCGGTGGGGTGCAGGGTGACCCGGTTCGCGGGGTCGGCGCCCTGTTCCATCTCGAACTGGAGCGTGAACTGACGCTGTAGCCGGTCCCCGAGCGTCCGCCTCAACTCAGCCCCGGAGAGGCCGCGTTCGGCGATCAGGTGCCAGACGTCCGTGTCGACCGGGCCCTTCGCCCAGACCCAGCCCCACGTCCCGAACTCGACGCGGAACGGCGCCCGCAGCCGGCGCGCCGGGCCGGCCCGGAAGCCCTCGAAACCCGACACGGAGCCGGGGCCGCGGTACGGGCCCGCGCGCTCGCCCTCGGGCAGCAGCCCCCAGGTCAGCAGCACCGGATGGTCCATCAGGTTCCGCCCGACCTGACCGCTGCGGCCGGCCAGCCCGGACAGGAGCAGCAGACGGGCGTTCTCCACGGCGTGCGCGGCCAGCACGACGACATCGGCGTGCGCCACGGACACCGCACCGTCGTACCCGCGGTACTCCACGCCCGTGGCACGCCCCGCCCCGTCGACCAGGACGCGGCTCACCACGCAACGGTCCCGCAGGGCGACGGACGCGCTCCACCGGCCCTGCGTCTTGAGCGGCGTGTACTTCGCGTACGAGGGGCAGTGCGGGATGCAGCTCGCGTTGCCCACGCACCGGCTGTGCGGATCGGGCCGCCCGTCCCTCCCGCGCGGGACGTAGCCGCGGCCGCCGTCGTAGCGGGGATCGGGGACACCGTTGCGCGCGTGCGGGGTGCCGACCACCTTCAGCTCGACCTCGCCGAGGGCGACGGGGTCCTTCACCCGCCGTCCGTCGAGCCGCTCCGCGAACACGCGGTCCAGCCGCGCCGCGGGCAGCGGCCGCATGGGGAACACATGGCCCTCCGGGAAGCGCAGCCCCAGGTGCGCCCGCTGCTCCTCGACGTCGGCGGCCACGCCCAGGTGCTCTTCGGCGGCCCGGTAGTGGGGTTCGAGGTCGTCGTAGGTGAGCGGCCACCGCCGCCCGTATCCGAAGGTCTCGGTGTCGAAGTCCTCCGGCAGCATGCGGGGCGCGAGCCCGGTCCAGACGTTGCCGGTGCCGCCGTTCGCGCGCACGTATCCGCTGGCGTAGGGCAGCGGACCGTCCTGCCGGAGGTGCCCGGCGGCCCGGTAGCCGGGGGTGGCGTCCGTACCGGCGAGGTCCGTCATGACGGGCCAGGGAGCCGCCGGGTGGGGCGTCCTCGCGGTGGCGCGCAGAAAGGCGGCGAGCGGGTCGGCGGCCGGATCCCGGGCGCCGGCGTCACCCGCGCCGGCCTCCAGGACCAGGACCCGCCGACCGTGCTTGCCGAGCCGGTGTGCCACGAGCGAGCCGGCGACCCCGGCTCCGACGACGATCACGTCGTACCGCGTCACCGTCCGCTCCCCTCGGCCCAGCTGCCGTACCCGCCGGGACGGGCGGCGGGGGCGGTGAGCCCGGCAGCCTTCCAGACCAGGGCCTCGGCGTAGGAACGGGGGGAGAGCGGCCGCGACGGGCGGCCGGGCCAGCTGCCGGTGTACCAGAGGTAGGTGAGGGCACGGGAAGCCGAGCGGAGTTCGTCGTCGGATGCGTCCGCGTCCCCGTCCGGCTCCCGCTCCCCGTCCGCGGGGGCCTTGGCCGGATCGGGCGTCTCCCGCAGCAGGCGCCCGAGCAGCTCCGCGCCGAGCTCCCCGGCGGCCACCGTCAGATACGCCTCGACGAGCCCGGTGGCCGCCAGGTCCACCGTGTCGAAGCCGGTCAGCCGTGTCGACAGGGCGGCGAACCGCCGTGTGCGGTCTGTCTGGTCAGTCTCGTCCGTGAGGGGCACGCGGGCATCGGTGCCCGGCCCCGGGCGGGGTCATGCCGCACGCTTGCGGAACGGCGTGATCACGACGCCGGGCGCTCCCTCGTACGGCTGGTTCGCATCGACCTGTAGTTCGGCGGGCGTTCACATGGCCAGCAGGCCGATGCCGACCGGTGTTCGGGATCGGCCGGGACCCTCGTCTCGCCCGGCCCCCACCGCACCCGCCCGACGACCTTCCCCGCCACCTCGCCCGCCCGCCCTCCCGCCCTCCCTTCCTTCCTTCCCGCCACCCCCTTCCCCTCAGGACGGACACACCGTGCTCGAAGCAGTACGCGCGCCCCATGGGCGCCGTCGCCCGGTCCCTCTGCGCCGCGCCTGGCTGCGCCTCGCCGTGGCCGGCTCCACCATGGCCGCAGCCGCGGCGATGCTGACGCCCGCGGCCCAGGCGGCCCCGGCCGACGACATCCGCATCAACGAGGTCGTGACGACCGGCAGCGTCAACGACTCGATCGAGCTGTTCAACAAGGGCACGGCCGCCGTGGACATCTCCGGCTGGGTCCTCAAGGACGACAACAACAGCTCGACGTTCACCGTGCCGTCCGGCACGACGCTCGCCGCGGGGGCCTTCCGCGCCTTCGACGTCTCCGCGTCGTTCGGACTGGGCTCCAGCGACAAGGCCCGCCTCTACCTGCCGGGCGGCAGCACCCTGGTCGACAGCTACACCTGGACCAGCCACTCCGCGCCGTCCTGGTCGCGCTGCCCGGACGGCACCGGTGCCTTCGGCAAGGCGGCGTCCGTGACGCTCGGCGCGGCGAACGGCTGCGGCTCCGGCGGCGGGACGAGCCCGCAGGCCTGGCCCGGCGGCAGCACGGTGGCGACGGCGGACGGCTCGAACGTCTTCGGGTCGGACCTCAGCGGCCTGTACGAGGAGGGCTCCGTACTGTGGGGCGCCCAGAACTCGGGCACGCTGTGGCGGCTGGTCCGTGACGGCTCCGGCGGCTGGCGCCCGGACACCGCGAACGGCTGGACCTCCGGCAAGACCCTGCGCTTCCCGGGCGGTTCGGGCGCGCCCGACAGCGAGGCCGTCACCCTGACGGGCACGGGCGCCGCGGGCGGCGCGTACGTGGCCAGCGAGCGCAACGGCGACGCGTCCGGCACCAGCCGCCTGTCCGTGCTGCGCTACGACGTCGCCACCGGCACCGGCACGACCCTGACCGCCACGAAGGAGTGGAACCTGACCGCCGGCCTGCCGGCCGTGGGCTCCAACGCCGGCTTCGAGGCCATCACCTGGATTCCCGACGCCGGCCTCACCGCCGCGGGGTTCAAGGACGAGTCGACCGGGGCGGCCTACGACCCGAGCCGCTTCGGCGCGCACACCGGCGGGGTCTTCTTCGTCGGCGTGGAAGGCACCGGAACCGTCTACGGCTACGTGCTGGAGGACGGCGGCGCCGCCACCCGTGTCGCCACGGTCGCCAGCGGCATGGCCGGGGTGATGGAGCTCCAGTGGGAGCCGCAGGCCGCGCGCCTGTGGGCGGTCTGCGACGACACCTGCTCCGGCCAGCACCGGACCTTCACGGTCGGCTCCTCCGGCACCTTCGGCGTGGCCGCCGTGTACAACCGCCCGTCCGGCATGTCCAACCTCAACAACGAGGGCTTCGCGCTCTCCGCGGCCGACGAGTGCGTGGGCGGCACCAAGCCCGTCTACTGGGCCGACGACGGCAACACCGGCGGTCACGCGATCCGCAGGGGCACCGTCACCTGCTGAGCGGGACCGCAGGGGCGTCCGGTCCGGTGGCCACGGCTGCCGGACCGGACGCCCCTTCGGCGTACGAAGGGCGTTGTCAGTGCTGCCCACTAGCGTCGGAGGAGTTGGAAAGAGGCTGTTCCTGACAGGGGGCAAGTGATGGCTGAGGGCTGCGCGGAAACGTCGCTCAGGGTGGTACTGACGGACGTCAACGAGGGCGTGGTGAAGGCCTGGCGGGCGGCGTTCGCGGACACGCCGGGCATCGAGATCCGCCGGGGTTCGATCCTCGACGAGAGGGTGGACGCCTGGGTCACGCCGACGAACGCGGCGGGCCGGATGGACGGCGGGGTCGACGCCGTGATCAAGCGGCACCTCGGTGCCGGCATCCAGCTGCGGGTGCAGCGGGCGATCAGGGACCGGTTCGCCGGGGGCATGCCGGTCGGCAGCGCCGTGTGCGTCCCCGCGGGGGCGGACGTCCCCCGCTTCCTGATCTCGACGCCGACGATGGTGGCCTCCTCGCAGAACGTGAGCGAGACCCTGAACGTGGCGATGGCCTGCGCGGCGGCCTTCCAGGCCGTGCACCGGCAGAACCGGAAGGCGCCGGGCAGCATCCGCTCGGTGGCGCTGGTCGGGATGGGCGCCCGGACGGGCGGCGTGCCGGCCCAGGTCTGCGCGAACCTCATGTGGACCGGCTACACGCTCTTCCACGACCACTGGTTCGAGAACGACGACGAGCTGCGCGCCACGATCACCGGCCAGCTGGCCGGCATCGACCGGATACCGGCCACGACGAGGGTGCGGATCACACCGCCGAAAGGGCATTCCTTTCGCCGCTGACGCCGGCCCCCATCCCCACGCAGGCACGACGACCGGGAGTCCCTCGTCCATGAACGACGCCACCGAGCCCGTACAGCCGGCCCAGCCCGCCGAGCCCACCCCACCCACCCCACCCACCCCTCCGGCCGCAGCGGCCCATGCGGAGCCCGACGCGACCGATCCGCTCGCCCTGACCGGCCTGTTCACGGGAGGCGGAGAGCCCTGGCTCCCGGTCCTGAAGCCGGTGATCGAGGCCCGGGCGGACGCCGCCGCCTTCATCGGCCCGGGCCGCAGCCCCCAGGTCGTGCCCGTACGGGAGCTCACCTTCCAGGCGCTCAAGCCCAACCCGCCGCACAAGTGGAAGGTCGTCGCCTTCGGGCAGAACCCGTACCCGAGGCCGGAGAGCGCGACCGGCATCGCGATGTTCGACAACACCTTCAACGACTGGAAGGACAGCCAGTTCGGGCGGGTCGTCAGCATCCGCTGCCTCATCAAGGCGGCGGCCATGTGGAAGTACGGCATCCCCAAGAAGACCCCCGTCGGCGACGTCCGGGCCCTGCTGAGGGAACGGGACGCCGTCCAGCCGCCCGAGTGGTTCCAGGCGATGCTCACCCAGGGCGTGCTGCTGCTGAACGCCTCGCTGACCGCGAGCGCCGACGGCGCGATGGGCACCGACCAGCACACCGGGTTCTGGCGCCCGGTGGCCGAGCGGATCATCGAGGAGATCCTCCGCGCCAAGCAGGACGCCGTCGACGAGGAGGACCGCGGGGTCGTCTTCGCCTGGTGGGGCGCCCACGCCCGCAGCCTCAAGCGGACCGTCCTGCGCCTGCAGAAGAAGTATCCGGGCGTCGAGGTCCGGCACATCGACCACGCCAATCCGGCGGCGCAGGGCGACCTCTTCTGCGAGGGCGACCACTTCGCCACGGTGAACGACGCCCTGCTGTCGCTGGGCGCCGAGGCGATCGACTGGCTGCCGAGCAAGGGCTGGGACCGGCAGCCCACCGGCGCGGGCGCCACCGCGGGTGCCGGCGGGGGAGGCGCGGACACCGGCGTCGCCGCGCGCATGGGCGCCTTCATCGCCTCGACGATGGAGCTGCACCAGCTGTACCTGGAGCGGCTCACCAGCGTCCAGGACGAGGGCCATGTGCTGCCGCCGGTCACCGGCGTGTTCGACACCCCGCTGATGCCCTTCGAGGACGCGATCGCCCCGGTCGCCGAGGTGCTGTCCGGGCTCGCCCGGCACATCGACCGCTCGCGCGAGTTCGGCAAGCGGCGCGCGGACGAGCAGGCCGGGGCGGGACTGTCGGCCGACGCCATCGCGGCGCTGTTCCTCTACACCTGCGAGTCGGGCTTCTACCGGAACATCAACGCGGTCCTGCGCTCCGCGGACCGCAGCCACGTCGTCCCCTATCTCCCGTACCTGCGCCTGCTGTTCGCGGCGGTCGGGGACCTTCCGTCCATCGACCGCCCGCTGTGGCGGGGCGTCGGCCTGGACCTGCGGCGGCAGTACCCGGTCGGCTCCACCGTGACCTGGTGGGGCGTCTCGTCCTGCACCTCGGAGCTGAGCGTCGCCCGGTCCTTCCTCGGCAGCCGCGGCAAGCGGACGCTGTTCGAGGTGACCCCCGCCCGCGCCGTGGGGATCCGCAGCTTCTCCGCGTTCACCGGGGAGGAGGAGTACATCCTCGCCCCCGGCACCCAGCTGGAGGTCACGGACGTGACGACCGAACGCGGCGGACTCTGCACGGTCAGGCTGACCGAGGTGGACGCCCCGCTCGTCACCTGACGCGAACGGGGAGGGCCTGGACGCTGTTGCCGATGAAGCTGCGCTGGCGGGGCAGTTCGGCTTCCGGCACGGCGAGGTCGAGGTCGGGGAAACGGGTGAACAGGCGCTCCAGGGCGATGGTGGCCTGAAGGCGGGCGAGGGGAGCGCCGACGCAGTAGTGGGCGCCGTGCCCGAAGGCGAGGTGCCGGGTCACGCCGGGCCGGGTGACGTCGAAGCGGTCGGCGTCCGCGCCGTGGAAGGCCTCGTCGCGTCCGGCGGCGGTGTAGCCGGCCAGGACGGGGGTGCCCCGCGGGATGACGGTTCCGCCGAGGGGGAGATCGCGGGTGGGATAGCGGAAGGGGAACCAGCTGACGGGGCTGTCCCAGCGCAGCGTCTCGTCGACCACGTCGGACCAGGTGGCCTTGCCGTCCAGGACGAGCGCCAGCTGGTCCCGGTGGGTGCACAGGGCGCGCACGGCGTTGGAGACGAGGTTGAGGGTGGTCTCGTGGCCGGCGACCAGCATCAGGCGCATCGTGCCGATGAGTTCGGCCTCGCTGAGCCGGTCGTCGCCGTTCTCGCGGGCGGCTATCAGGGCGCTGGTGAGGTCGTCGCCGGGATCGGCCCGGCGCTCGGCCGCGATCGTTCCCAGGAGCCCGACGAGCTCGCGGACGGCGGCCATCACCTCCGCCGGCTCGATGTCGGTGGCGATGACGACCGTGTACGTGAGGTCGTGCAGCCGGCCGCGGTGCTCGGGCGCGACGCCGAGGAGCTCGCAGATGACGCTCAGCGGCAGCGGGAGCGCCAGGTGGGTGCGCAGGTCCGCGACGCCGTCCGGGTCCGCCGCGGCGGCCCGGCCGAGGTCGTCGAGGAAGCCGGCCGTCAGCTCCTCCACGCGCGGCCGGAGCCGCTCCACCTGGCGGGCGGTGAAGGCGTTGCCGACCAGGGAACGCAGCCGCCGGTGGTCGGCGCCGTCGGCGGTGTGCATGCCCTGGGCGTTGGCGAAGACCCGCAGCGGCCAGTCGGCGGGGATGGTGCCGTCGGTCAGCGCCGGGCAGTTGCGGGAGTCCTTGGCCACGTCCGGGTGGGAGAGGAACTCCTTCAGCGCGTCGTGCCCCAGGACGACCGCCGCGGGAACGCCGCCGGGCAGGACGATGTCCGCGACGGGTCCACGGCCCCGCAGCTCGGCGTTCAGGGCGTGCGGGCAGCCGCCGGCGGGGTCGACGACATGCGCGGACGCGGGGGTGTGGGACGACAAGCCGGGACTCCTGACCGTATGAATGACAATCAGCCAACAGTGCTGCCTGGACGGCGGGTTGCACAACCCCGACCCGCCGCAACCATCTCCACCCGCCCACCCCGGATTACACGTGCGGAATGGGGGATGCGGAAAGTGCATACGATCCTTGCTAGGGTCGCGCCATGATGGGTATGGAGGACGTCCTCAGGCTCACGGTGTCCGCGTTGATGACGTGGAGCGGCGAGCGGCAGGGCGATCTGGCCACGGGGCTCGGACAGTCTCAGGCGCAGGTCTCGCGCAAGCAGGCCGGCAAGTCCCACTGGTCCCTGGAGGACGTGGACCTGCTCGCCGCGCACTACGGGCTGCATCCCCTCGACCTCCTGGCCGGGCCGACACACGCGGTGGGGGTGCTCCACGGCGCCGTGCCCAGCGTGCAGACGGCGGTACAGGCGCTCGCCGTCCCCGTGCCGGCCCGAGCACAGCCCTCCCCGGCCCCCGCACCCGAGCCGCCCGCGCCCGACGTGCCTTCCCCGGCTCCGGACCGCACGCCCCCCGAGCCCGTCGGCGCCGAGCCGGAGGAGACACCGGGGCTGCCGTGCGTGCTGTGCGGCCGGCCGGCCTCCGTGGAACTGGACGGCTTCCCCCAGCACCTCACCGCGGAGGAGTGCGCGGAGGCGATCTCCCGCGCCGGGGGAGCCGAACCCAGCGGCCAGGGCCACGTGGCTGCGCTCGAAGACCGGGAACGGGCGCAGGCGCAGGAACAGGAACAAGCACAGGAGCAGGGGCAGGAACAGGCGCAGGAACAGGCACAGGCACAGGCACAGGCACAGCCCTCGACCACGCAGGCCGTGGCACCTGAGCCGCCCCCGGCGCCAGAGCCGGTCGTGCCGAAGCCCGCGGCGGGAGCGCGCCGCAATGTGCCCGGGTACGCCTCGGGCACGCTCGTCGAACAGATCGCGAGCCGTGTGCAGGATGAGCTCGCCGCCTGCTCCGGCGAGGTCGACGCGGCGCATGCGGCACTGATCAAGGCCGCGATTCCGGATGTGATGGCGCTGCTGAAGTCGTCCAGGGTCGGCGGCCGTTATGAACATTCGGAATTCCCGCCGACCGCCGACATTCTGCGGAAGAAGTCGCAGAAGGGCGCGGACGACATCTGGGAGGGCCGCCCGAAGTGGCGCAATGCGGAGATCTTCGCTGCGGCCAAGAAGGGCGAGCGCATCGAGGTGACCGCACTCGACATGAACGCGGCCTACCTCAGCGCCATGAAGGCGTGGTTGCCGATCGGCCAGCTCCGCGAGGAGACCGGCGGCGTGCACGACCCGAAGAAGGCCGGCGTCCACCTCGTCACCCCCGCGGACTGGGAGCACGACGACCTGCCCAACCCGCTCGGGGCCCGCATGGAACCGGGGGAGCTCTGGGTGACCGAGTCCACCCTGCGGCTCCTCCTCGACTGCGCCCGACAGGGCGTCACCGAGGCCCCCGTGATCCACCGGTCCCTCGTCTCCGGTGCGTCGGAGGCGCTGCTGGAAAAGCTGCGGCGCGCTCTCGCGGAAGCCCGTAAGACCGCCCTCGCGGAGGGTGACGAATTGACCGTGGCCTATGTGAAGGCCATGTACTCTAAATTCGTGTCGACCATCGGCGAGTCCAGTGCGAACCGCGAAATCCGCCGCCCCGACTGGATGCACATCATCCGTTCCAAGGCGTTCGCGAACCTGTGGATGAAGGCACACAAGGCACACAAGGCCGGGCTGCGGGTGGTGGAGATCTCCGGAACGGACGAACTCCACGTGGCGGGCGACTGGCGCACGGTCTTCTCGGAGGGCCGGGACCTGAACCAGGTCAAGGAGAAGGACACCTACATCCTCGGGGGTAAGCGGTAATGGCCGGTTCTCCGGACCTGTGGTCCCGCTGGGGCGAGTTCGGGAAGTTCAACACGCGCGGCATGAAGGGAGGCGAGGCCCTCATCCTGGAACTGAACCGGATCGTCTACTCCTCGGGCATCTCCTCCCCGGTGACCTCCCGGCGCGGACTCTCCGCCCGCCTGCGCTACCTCGACAGCGCCGCCGGCCGCCAGGCGCTCAAGGACCAGGGCGTGAGCGCCCGCACCCTCCGGTCGTGGATGCGGGGCAAGTCCGGCCCCTCGAAGCCGAACCTGGAGCGCATCGACTCCGCGTACTGGGTACGGCGGCGCGAGAACCTGATCCGCTCCGGCTGGCTCAAGCGCCACCTCGACAACGACGGCCGCGGCCGCCGGATGGAGATCTACCCCGTCGACCAGTCCCACGTACCCGCGGAACGCCTGCGCCCCGGCCTGTCCCAGCGCTCCATCACCGTCCGCTACGTATGGGCCGACCTCGTCGACGCCTGGGCCGCCCAGGACCAGTCCACGGTGGACGAGATCTGGGACGACGTCATCAGCGACCTCGACTCCGACTACAACGCCTACAGCTACGTCTCCTCGGTCGGCATCGGCGCCTGACCGCCTTGCCCGGATCAGGAGACCGAGCAGCACCGCCGGTTCGGCCGCCCCCTCGACGTCGTCGGTCCAGCCGGCGGTCTGGATCGGGCACACCTGCTCGATCGCGGCCCCTCCCGGGCCGGAGGGAAAGCGAGTGCCGGCATCGCCGCGCGGGCGTTCCCGTCCTTGAGCGGGTGGAAGAGGAGGACGTCGAGGCGTGACGGGAGAGGCAGCCCCGTCTCAGCGTTCTCGGACAGGCACCGCTCGAACCTCGCTGCTCCGGCTCCGGTCAGCGGATCCGCACGGTCGCGCAGGTGAACGTGGTGGCCTGGAGCAGGGTGGGCGTGATGGCGACGCCGGTCAGGTGCTCGGCCAGAGCGAACGCCGCCGGCGAGGACAGCTCCGTTTCCGGATCGTCGTCCTCGAAGTGGAAGCCGATCCGCTCCATGACGTCGAGCAGGTCGTCCGGCCCCGAGCCCCAACGGTCCTCCGGGAACATCGGGTCGAAGCACAGGCGTAGGACCTGGTCCTCCGCCCAGAGGAACGTGCCGACGCCATTGATGTTGACGAAGTGAGAGACCCAGCTCGCCCCTGCGGAGGCCGGCAGTACGCGTTCCTCGGTGACCCCCAGGTACCCGTTGGGCTCGATGACCAGGGTCCAGGCCCCCACAGTCGTCATGGCGACGAGCCCCCGGTCGCCCTCCTCCAGGTCGTACTGGGCGAACGCGGCGTCGACGACGTCCGATATCCCCTGCAGAGGCGCCTCCGGACGCCCGCCGAGCCGGGACACCAGCTCGGCGGGCGACAGGCCACGCACCAAGGTGAAGCAATACGCCTCGCCGATGTCCGGAAAGTCGTTCTCGAACCACGCGTAGTCCGCTGCCGTCTTCGTCATGCCGCCCATCTTCGCCCCAGCCTCTGACAAGGGAGGAAGCCGGGCCCACGACGCGACGGCCTGTCAGCCCAGGAGGCGTGCTCCTGGCATGTGCGTGGGTACTCCCGCGAGCCTTGCCGCACCGCCACACCTCGTACGCCCCCGGTCCGCGCAACGATCGGCGCGCGGACCGGCCGGGAGGATACTGAGACGTGCGGCAGCGGGAGCACGCGGCGGTCAGGGGCCCGCACCTGGGCGACGTGGACCGGCAGAGTCCGAGGCCGGCGTACCCCAAGGCGCGGCCCCCATCAGACGTCCCATGACTCGTAGCGAGTTTCGCTCCCCGGCCAGGACCGGTCCATGAACGGTGCCCGGTCGTGCCCGTCGAAGCAGCGCATCAGGAAGTTGGTGAATGTGCCGCGGGTGCGGTACCACTCCGCACACTCGCTTGCGACCACGATCTCCCAGTTCTCCGGGTCCGGGTAGCCGGCCAGGAAGTAGTACTCGTTGCCGTGCTCGGCAGGGCCTTCCTCCCTGAGCGTCCGCGAAGTATAGGTGGAGGCGAGAACGAGCAGGTCAAGCCGCGTCTTCGCGCTGCTTGCTGCCCGCGTCTCGGCGAGGCGCGCGGTTCACCACCGGGCGCGCAGCACCCCGTCGCTGTCGGGCAGGGCGGCGCAGAGCAGCGGGTGGCGTCCGTCGAGGTCCAGCGGGAGGGCGCAGGCCGCTCGCGCGCCGGCCACCAAGGCGGCGAGCTGCGGGAACTCGGTGTCGTCGACGAACGCGTGGACGATCGACCCGTCCGCCGCCTCCCAGAGGAACTCCACGGACCCCTCCCGAGGGAGCCCGGCGAGGACGGCGCCGACGTCCGGGTCGAGGTCGGGCCAGACGGTGAGCAGGGCGCGGGGAGCCAGGTCGGCACGTACCGCTGCGAGGTTCTCCAGCGTGAGGCGGTGCCAGCGTGCGGCGTTGAGGACGAAGCCCTCCTCCAGGAGCACGGTCTGTCGTGACGCCAGCTCCGCGCGGACGCGGGACCAGAAGCCCTCGTCGGCGGCCTCCGCCGTCTCCGTTTCGGCAAGGTCCGCAGCGTACGGAGAGGTCGGCATCGGCTCCGGGAAGAGGCCGAGTTCCCTTGTGCGGGCCACGGCTTCAGCGCACGGCAGATCGCTGCCCACGTACACGTACTGGTCCCACCCGACGTGGACGGTGAACACCTCGCCCGCCTCCAGCAGGCACC